>NZ_MOMD01000022.1:0-143114 GCF_001983015.1 Frankia sp. CcI156 | reverse complement strand
TTCCGAACCCGGAAGCTAAGCTCTTCAGCGCCGATGGTACTGCATGGGGGACTGTGTGGGAGAGTAGGACGCCGCCGGACGTATACGAGTGTGGGGCTGTCTCCCTAGGGAGACAGCCCCACACTCGTATACGCGTATTTTCCGACTACTGGCTGGCAGCACCCGCTTCAGCACCTTGGCCGTGGTGGCATCTATTACATGGATGTCCTACTATCGGGAAGCCAAGTGTTCTAGGTATCTCCGCCCGCCACATCGTCCCCGGGAGCCGCTTCGATGTCCTCCGACGCGATGTCCTCCGACAACCGGCACGAGCCGGCCGCCACGCTGCACACACCAGCTCATCCGGTCCGGATCGTGACGGCGGCCTCACTCTTCGATGGGCATGACGCGGCGATCAACATCATGCGTCGCCTGTTGCAGGCGCAGGGCGCCGAAGTGATCCATCTCGGGCATGACCGCAGCGTCGAGGAGGTCGTCACCGCCGCGATCCAGGAGGACGCCCAGGGGATCGCCCTGTCGTCCTATCAGGGCGGGCATGTCGAGTACTTCAGCTACCTCATCGAGCGCCTCCGTGCGCGCGGAGCCGGCAACGTCCGGGTCTACGGCGGCGGCGGCGGGGTGATCCTGCCGGCGGAGATCGACCTGCTGCACGCGCGCGGGGTCGCGCGCATCTTCTCCCCGCAGGACGGGCAGCGGCTCGGTCTCGCAAAGATGATCAATATGATCATCGAGGCCTGTGACGTCGATCTGACGGAGGACGGGCCGAAGCTCGATGCGGTGGCGGCTGGTGAGCACGGCGCGCTCGCCCGGGCGATCACCGTGCTCGAGGCGGGCCGGGACCCGCGGCTCGCGGCGGCGCTGCAGGACGAGGCCGCCCGCCACCCGCGGGTTCCGGTCCTCGGTATCACCGGCACGGGTGGTTCGGGAAAGTCCTCGCTCACCGACGAGCTGATCCGGCGCTTCCGCCTCGACCAGGGCGACAGCCTGCGGATCGCGGTGCTCGCCATCGACCCCAGCCGTCGGCGGGGCGGCGGTGYACTGCTCGGTGACCGCATCCGGATGAACTCCCTGGGTGATGGCACGGCAGGGAACGTGTTCTTCCGGTCCCTGGCGACGCGCACGGGGGGCAGTGAGGTTCCGGCTCCCCTGGCGGATGTGATCAAAGCCTGCCAGKCGGCCGGTTTCGATCTGGTGATCGTCGAGACGCCGGGCATCGGGCAGGGTGACGCGGCGATCGTTCCGTTCTGCGATGTTTCGCTGTACGTGATGACACCCGAGTACGGTGCGGCCTCACAGCTTGAGAAGATCGACATGCTGGACTTCGCTGACGTGGTGGCGGT
Organism: Frankia sp. CcI156; assembly: GCF_001983015.1. NCBI lineage: Bacteria > Bacillati > Actinomycetota > Actinomycetes > Frankiales > Frankiaceae > Frankia > Frankia sp. CcI156. The sequence continues at coordinate 141,774 of NZ_MOMD01000022.1, read as the reverse complement.
GAACAAGTTCGAGCGGCGCGGCGCCGAGGATGCCCGGCGTGACGTCGCCCGGCAACTGGTGCGCAACCGGCAGGCGTTCGACCAGTCCTGGGAGGATATGCCCGTCTTCGGCACCTCGGCCGCCCGGTTCCACGACGACGGGGTGACCGCCCTGTATCAGCACCTCGTCGGGCTGCTACGCAAACACGATCTGCACACCGTGTCCGGCTCGTTGCACYTGGTGCGCGGGCGGACCTCTACCGGTCTGACCACGGTCATTCCGTCCGCCCGGATACGCTATCTGGCCGAGATCACCGAGACGGTGCGGGGCTATCACGCCGAGACCGAGCGTCAGGCGCTGCTGGCCCGCCGTCGTGAGCATCTGACGACGGCCCTTGCGGCACTGGCCGGCGCCAACCCCAGCGCGGGCCCGGCGCCGGCGGAACCCACCACCCTCGCCGTGCTGCGCGACGAGGCCGAAGCCGCCCTGGCCCCCTGGACGAGGGAGCTCCTGGCGCAATGGCCGGCGATCGTCGAGGAACGTCAGGGCGAGAAGATGACCTATCTCGTCCGGGGAACCGAGATCCACACCCCGCTGGTGCGCACCACACTCAGCGGGACTCTGATCCGGCGGGTGGCGGTACCCGCCATCGACGACGACGCTCGCCTGATCCGCTTCCTGCGGCGTGAGAACCTGCCAGGGTACTTCCCCTTCACCGCCGGCGTCTTTCCGTTCAAACGCGCCGGGGAGGCCCCGGCGCGAATGTTCGCCGGTGAAGGTGACCCCTTCCGGACCAACCGCCGGTTCCACTTCCTCTCCGCCGGCTCGCCTGCGACCCGGCTGTCCACCGCCTTCGACTCGGTGACCCTCTACGGCCGCGATCCCGCGTCTCAGCCTGACATCTATGGCAAGATCGGCACGTCGGGCGTGTCGATAGCGACGTTGGACGACATGAAGGTCCTGTTCGCCGGGTTCGATCTGTGTGATCCGTCGACCAGCGTCTCGATGACCATCAACGGCCCGGCGCCGACGATCCTGGCGATGTTCCTGAACGCCGCGATCGACCAGCGCTTGGACGCTTTCCGCGCCGAGCACGGCCGGGAGCCGAGCACGGACGAGGCCGCCGAGGTCCGGGCCCGCACGCTGGCCACGGTCCGTGGCACCGTGCAGGCGGACATCCTCAAGGAGGACCAGGGGCAGAACACCTGCATCTTCTCCACCGAGTTCGCGTTGCGGGCGATGGCGGACGTGCAGGAGTGGTTCATCGAACACGCGGTCCGGAACTTCTACTCGGTATCGATCTCCGGCTATCACATCGCCGAGGCCGGCGCCAATCCCATCAGTCAGCTCGCGTTCACCCTGGCCAACGGCTTCACCTACGTCGAGGCCTATCTGGCCAGAGGGATGCGCATCGACGATTTCGCCCCGAACCTGTCGTTCTTCTTCTCCAACGGGATGGATGCGGAGTACACCGTCATCGGGCGGGTGGCCCGCCGGATCTGGGCGGTKGCCATGCGGGAGCGCTACGGTGCCGCCCCCCGGTCGCAGATGCTGAAGTATCACGTACAGACCTCGGGTCGGTCGCTGCACGCACAGGAGATGGCCTACAACGACATCCGGACCACGTTGCAGGCGCTGTGCGCGATCTACGACAACTGCAACAGCCTGCACACCAATGCGTACGACGAGGCTGTGACGACTCCTACGGAGAACTCCGTCCGCCGCGCGTTGGCCATTCAGATGATCATAGATCAGGAATGGGGACTCGCCGCCAACGAGAATCCCCTGCAGGGATCGTTCATCGTCGATGAACTGACCGACCTGGTCGAGGAGGCGGTGCTCGCCGAGTTCGAGCGGATCAGCGACCGCGGCGGTGTACTCGGCGCGATGGAGACCGGCTATCAGCGGGGACGCATCCAGGACGAGTCGATGCTGTACGAGCGGCGCAAGCACGACGGCACCCTGCCGATCATCGGGGTGAACACGTTCCTGCGGCCGGAGTCGGCCGGCACCGATCCCGACGCCGAGGGAGGCCCGATGGAGCTCGCGCGGGCCACGGAGGAGGAGAAGCAATCTCAGCTCACTCGGCTGGAGGAGTTCCACCGCCGGCACGGCGCCGAGGCGGGCGCCGCCCTGGAACATCTGCGGGAGGTCGCCAGGAGCGGGGGGAACACGTTCGCGGCGCTGATGGAGGCGGTCCGCGTCTGCTCCCTCGGGCAGATCTCCCAGGCATTCTTCGACGTGGGTGGGCAGTATCGACGTAACGTCTGATTATGCCCCGGGTGGCGCCCGCCGTTACGTCGATCGGCGTTACGCTGGTCGGTACGCTGGGCGCCGCGGCAATCTCCGGGTACGCATGAATCTTTGCCAGCGCGTCCGTCCTGGGGTGCAATGGACGCTGCCCGCCGCGACGGTCCCCGGCTGCCAGGTTGGGCGGGAACCGTCCCATGAAGTGCAGGAGCGTCGACAAGTCGTGGCCACCCCGAAACCGTTGCCAACCGACCCCATAGCGGAGGCCCATCGGCACTGGACCGCCCACGGCTGGGGGGCGGCAGCGGACGGCATGGCAGCGGTCACCTCCCTGATGCGGGCGCAGCAGATCGTCCTCGCCCGGGTTGACGAGGTCCTGCGCCCCCTCGATCTGACCTTCGCGCGCTATGAGCTGCTGATGCTGTTGATGTTCAGTCGGTCCGGAGCGCTGCCCCTCAACAAGATCGGAAGTCGGCTGCAGGTCCATCCGACMAGCGTCACCAGCGCGGTCGACCGGTTGGAGGCGAGGGGGCAGGTGCGGCGTACCCCGCATCCTACGGACCGGCGGGCGATTCTCGCGAAGATCACCGAGGAGGGTCGGGTCACTGCCATGGCCGCGACCGAGAAGCTCAACGACACCGTCTTCGCCGATCCCGGGCTGGGTGACGGCGGGGTGCGCAGACTCATCGACCTGCTGACCGATCTGCGCCGGGCCGCCGGCGACTTCTGATCGCGCGGTGTTCGGCCCGTMCGCGACTACCCTCTAGAGCTGTGACCTACCTCGACCACGGGGCGACGACGCCGATGCGACCGGAAGCGCTCGCCGCGTACACCGCGGTGCTCGCCGATACCGGCAATGCCTCGTCGCTGCATGCCAGTGGCCGCCGTGCCCGCCGCATCGTCGAGGAGTCCCGCGAGACACTCGCCGGAGTGCTGGGCGCCCGTCCGTCCGACGTGGTGTTCACCGGAGGCGGTACCGAAAGTGACAACCTCGCCCTGAAGGGTCTGTACTGGTCACGCCGCCGGGCCGAACCGGGCCGGCGGCGGGTGCTGGTCAGCGCCGTCGAGCACCGGGCGGTCCTGGACACCGTCGACTGGCTCGGCCGGGCGCAGGATGCCGAGGTCGAGCTGCTCGCGGTCGATGCCGCGGGAACCGTGCGGCCGGACACCCTCGCCGYCGCCCTCGAACGGGATCCGGACTCGGTGGCCGTCGTGTCGGTGATGTGGGCGAACAACGAGGTCGGCACCGTTCAGCCGATCGCCGAGCTCGCGACGATCGCGCACCGTCACGGCGTGCCCTTCCACACCGATGCGGTGCAGGCGTTCGGCCAGATCCCGATCGCCGTCACCGACGAGGGCCCCGACGCCATCACGGTCAGCGCGCACAAGATCGGGGGGCCGATCGGTGTCGGTGCCCTGGTGGTGCGCCGGGGATTGGCGATGGAGCCGCTGACCCACGGCGGCGGTCAGGAGCGCGACATCCGGTCCGGAACGTTGAACACGGCCGGGGTGGCGGCGTTCGCGGCGGCCGCGGCGAGGGCATGCGCCGAGGCGCCGCAGGAGAGCGTCCGGCTGGCGGCCCTGCGTGACGACTTGGTGCGCCGGGTCCGGGCGGAGGTCCCGGAGGCGGTGCTCAACGGTGCCCCGCTGCTCGGGGACGGCGGCGGTGGGGACGGCGGCGGTGGGGACGGCGGCGGTCCGGGACCGCACCGGCTGCCGGGAAACGCCCATCTGACCTTCCCCGGCTGCGAGGGAGACTCGCTGCTGATGCTGCTCGATGCCCGGGGGATCGAGTGTTCCACCGGCTCGGCCTGCTCCGCTGGAGTGGCGAGGCCGTCGCACGTGTTGCTCGCGATGGGAGTGGATGAGGCACACGCCCGCGGATCGCTGCGGTTCTCCCTCGGGCACACCTCACGGGCCTGCGACATCGACGCGCTGGTCGCGGCGATCGGGCCGGTCGTCGAGCGGGCGAGCCGCGCGGGGGCGCTGGCCGGCACGAGCGGCAGCATGAGCGGCACCTGAGAGGCGATGCCCATGATGCCTTGCTCCCGTCCACGTGGTTCCCTGAGGTTCGGCGGAGATTCGGGGAGGTGATGGTCTGATGCGGGTGCTCGCCGCGATGTCCGGCGGGGTCGACTCCGCCGTCGCCGCCGCCCGGGCGGTTGACGCCGGTCACGACGTCACCGGGGTGCATCTGGCGTTGTCGCGCTCGCCGGAGTCGGACCGGACCGGAGCCCGCGGCTGCTGCACCATCGAGGACGCCCGGGACGCCCGGCGGGCCGCCGATATCCTCGGCATCCCGTTCTACGTCTGGGATCTCGCGGACCGGTTCGAGACCGACGTCATCGAGGAGTTCGTCGAGTCCTACGCGGCCGGTCGCACGCCCAACCCCTGCGTGCGCTGCAACGAGCGCATCAAGTTCGCGGCCGTACTCGACAAGGCCCTCGCGCTCGGCTTCGAGGCCGTCGTCACCGGGCACCACGCCCGGCTCGATCCGGACGGCACCCTGCGCCGCTCGGTGGATCCGGACAAGGACCAGTCCTACGTCCTGGGAACGCTGCGTCCCGAGCRGCTCGCCGCCGCGCGGTTCCCGCTCGGGGATTCCACCAAGGCCCAGGTGCGGGTAGAGGCGGCCGAGCGTCGCCTTGCCGTTGCGGACAAGCCGGACAGCCACGACATCTGTTTCATCTCGCACGGGGACACCGGTGGCTGGTTGCGCGAGCGGCTCGGCCCGCGGCCGGGTCCGGTCATCGATGCGACGACCGGGCAGACGCTCGGGCACCATGACGGCGCCTACGCCTTCACCGTGGGTCAGCGTCGCGGGCTGAAGCTCGGGCGGCCGGCCGCGGACGGCCGGCCGCGCTATGTGCTGGACATCTCCCCGGTGACGTCGACGGTCACCGTCGGACCGGCCGAGGCGCTCGACGTGCGCCGGCTCGTGGCGGACCGGGCCGTCTGGCCGCACGAGGGGGCCGTGTCATGCCTGGCCCAGGTGCGGGCGCACGGCGGGGTGGTACCGGCGGTGGCGCAGGCGCGCGACGAGGAGCTCGTCGTGACGCTGACGACGCCGGTCCGCGGCACGGCCGCAGGCCAGGCAGTGGTGCTGTACGACGGTGACCGGGTGCTTGGCGGAGGGCACATCCGCACCACCGGTGGTTAGCTGGGCGCCCGGTCGGCGGGCCGTTGACGGAGCGGGCGTGGAGCGGGCGTGGCCGGGGATCTCCCGCGGACTCCCGGAGGATGTCAAGACATGAGTACTGACGCTGCACGGATGTGGCCGCCCGGCGCGGCCACCGGGGTGGGCTCGCTGCCGGGAACGGATGCGGCCCAGGCCGTCAAGCTGGTCTTCGACGAGCTGCCGGACCTGCCGCATCTGCCAGAACTGCCGGCCAGGGGAGCCGGGGGTGCGATGGTCGGGCGGGCGGCGGCGATCCTCGTCGACATGCCGGTGGACCTTCAGCCGGCTGGCTGGCGGCTGGTTCCCCGACCCGGCCTGGACCTGCGCCGGTCACGGGATCTGCTCGAACGCGACCTGGACGCGCTGACGGAGGTCGCCGCCGACTACGCGGGATCCTTCAAGATTGCCGTGACCGGCCCGTGGACGCTGGCTGCCGAGCTGGAGCTTCCCCGCGGGCACAAGGCGTTGTCGGATACCGGCGCCACCCGTGACATCGCCGACGCACTGACCGCGGGGCTCGTCGAACAGGTCGAACAGATCGCCCAGCGGGTCCCGGGGGCGCGGATCCTGGTCCAGCTCGACGAGCCGTCGCTGCCGGCGGTGCTCGCGGGCCGGATCCGCACTCCGAGTGGGTTCTCGGTGCTGCCCGCCGTCGAGGAGGGCTTGGTTGTGGAGCGGCTGCGGATCCTGCTCGGTGGCCTGCGGGCGCTGCCGGCGACCGTCGGAGTCGGGGTGCACTGCTGCGCTCCCGCGGTGCCGCTGGCGGCGTTGCGCGCGGCGGGTGTGGACTTCGTCGGTCTCGACGTCACCGCGCTTACCCGGGCCGAGGACGACGCCGTCGGCGAGATCGTGGAGGCCGGAGTGCGGCTGATGGCGGGCCTCGTCCCCACCAGGCCGATTTCACCGGCCGCGCCGATTTCACCGACAGGACCGACTGGACCGGCCGCACCTGCTGGTGCAGCCRGACGGGCTGGTGCAGCCGGACGGGCTGTCTTGGCCGCACCGAAGTTGTCGGATGTCCGCCGTACGGTCGAACCCGTCATCGCACTGTGGCGCCGGTTGGGATTCCGGCCCGAGCAGCTCGGAGAGGTGGTCGCCGTGACGCCGACATGTGGCCTGGCGGGCCTGGGAACGGACGATGCCAGGACGGTGATGCGCCACTGCCGGAAGGCGGGGCGGGTCCTGGTCGACGCACCGTCGTGAGCGCGACGGCCGGTACGGCCGACGAATCCGGCGTGGCTTCGGCGGCGGCTTCGGCGGACGAGCGGGCCCGCGCCGCCAGCCTCGCCCGCGAGCTCGACGAGCACGCGTACCGCTACTACGTGCTCGATTCCCCGACGATCTCCGATGCCGAGTACGACCGGTTGATGGCGGAGCTCGCCGCGCTGGAGGAGCGGCATCCCGACCTGCGCACACCGGACTCGCCGACGCAGAAGGTGGCCGGCTCCTACTCGACCCTGTTCACCCCGGTCGAGCATCTCGAACGGATGCTGTCCCTGGAAAACGTCTTCGACGACGACGAGTTCCACCAGTGGGCGGCGCGCGTGGCCCGGGAAAGCGAGGTCGACGCCTGGCTCTGCGAGCTGAAGATCGACGGGCTTGCCGTGGACCTCGTCTACGAGGATGGTTACCTGGTGCGTGCCGCGACGCGCGGCGACGGCCGGACGGGGGAGGACATCACCCCCAACATCCGCACCCTGGCGAGCGTGCCGGTACGGCTGCGCGGGCCGCGGGTGCCCGGGCTGCTGGAGGTGCGGGGCGAGGTCTTCTTCCCGACCGCGAAGTTCGCCGAGCTCAACGCCGGGCTGGTGGCCGTGGGGGGCAAACCGTTCGCGAACCCGCGTAACGCCGCGGCCGGATCCCTGCGGCAGAAGGATCCCCGGGTCACCGCCACCCGGCCGCTGGAGATGATTGTCCATGGCCTGGGCGCGCAGCGCGGCTTCGAGGTCACGTCCCAGTCGGCGGCCTATGCCCGCTTCGCGGAGCTCGGGCTGCCCGTCGCCACCCACTTCGAGGTCCTGGCGACGGTGCCCGGCGTGCTCGACTACGTGCACCGGTGGGGCGACGCGCGCCACGACGTGGTGCACGAGATCGACGGAGTGGTCGTCAAGGTCGACTCGTTCGCCCTGCAACGCCGGTTGGGCTCCACCTCGAAGTCCCCCCGCTGGGCGGTGGCCTACAAGTATCCGCCGGAGGAGGTCACGACCAAGCTGCGCGATATCCGGGTGAACGTGGGCCGCACCGGCCGGGTGACCCCCTTCGGGGAGCTGGAGCCGGTCCTGGTCGCCGGGTCCACGGTGGGCCTCGCGACCCTGCACAACATCGACGAGGTCGGTCGCAAGGGGGTGCTCATCGGGGACACGGTCGTCCTGCGCAAGGCCGGGGACGTCATCCCGGAGATCGTCGGCCCGGTCGTCGACCTGCGAGAGGGTTCCGAGCGGGCCTTCGTGATGCCCACGCGCTGCCCGGAGTGCGGCACCGAGTTGGTGCGGCCCGAGGGCGAGGTCGACATCCGTTGCCCGAACACCGTCTCCTGTCCCGCGCAGTTGCGGGAGTCGATCTTCCATTTCGCATCCCGGGGGGCGATGGACATCGACGGGCTCGGGTACGAGACGGCGACCGCCCTGCTCGAGGCGGGCCGGGTGCGTGACATCGGCGACATCTTCCACCTGACGCCCGAGTCCTTCGAGGGGCTGCGCGGGTTCGCGCAGAAGAAAATCGACCAGATTCTGCGGGGGGTCGAGGCCGCGCGGCACCGGCCGCTTTGGCGGCTGCTGGTCGGCCTGTCGATCCGCCACGTCGGGCCCACGGCGGCGCGGGCGCTGGCCCGGGAACTGCGGTCGCTGGAAGCGATCGCCGCCACGTCGGCCGAGGACCTCGCCGCGGTCGAAGGGGTCGGTCCGAAGATCGCCGGCGCGGTGCTCGACTGGTTCGCCGATGAACGGCACCGCGACATCCTCGCCAGGATCGCCGCCGGCGGGGCACGGCTCGCCGACGTCGGCGCGGAGGAGGGCCCACGTCCCCTCGACGGCGTCACCGTCGTCATCACCGGCACGCTCACCGACTGGAGCCGCGACTCGGCCAAGGAGGCGGTCGAGGCGCGCGGCGGCAAGGTCACCGGCTCGGTGAGCAGGAAGACCACCGCCGTCGTCGTCGGCGCGGATCCGGGGGCCTCGAAGTACGACAAGGCGYGCAGTCTCAGGATCCCCATGCTGGACGAGGCCGGATTCGCCGTTCTGCTGGCGCAGGGGGTCGACGCGGCCAGCAAGCTCGCCGTTCCCGCCGACGGTCCCGAGAAGGCCGAGACCCCGGTGGAATAACCCGGGGGAGGATCCCCCGCTCAGAAACGGTCCGTCCTGGTCAGGCTCGCGGCGATGCCCGCCAGATGGGCCAGTCGGTCGATCTCGGAGGAGCGGAACCGGGGGCCGCCGGGCCGCCCGACCAGGATCACCAACCGGTCGCCGCCGACCGGGGCCGCGGCGAGTTCCATGCTGACCGCCCGCCAGCGAGGCGGGAAGGCGCCATCCTCGGCCCCGATCCGCCGCGCCCGTTCCAGCGGCAGCCAGGGCAGGGGTAACCGGACCCGTTCGGGGACACCGAGATCGTCCCCGCCGAGGGCCGGAGCGCCCACCGAGGTCTCCCGGACCCGGACGTCGTCCGGCCCGACGTGCTCCAGCAGCATCGCCCAGTCGGCGTGGAAGACGCCGGGCGCGAGGTCCGTCAGGGTCGCCACGGCGTCGTGCGGCCGATCGGTCATGGCGTCCACCAGGTCGAGGTCGTTGCCGATACCGCCCCCGTCGGCGAGAAACGGCCGAAGCGACTCGACGATCACGCCTGGAACCGAATGAGCGGCGGTGAGGACGCGATCGGCGAGGCCGCMCGGTGGCAGAAGCACGAGCAGATCGTCCACGGCTCCGTCGGCGGTGCGYTCGATGACGGTAATGCTGACGATGTCGATGCTCGCCCTGCCCAGGGCCGTGGCCACCGCGCCGAGCGCTCCCGGGCGGTCCGGCAGCACGAGGCGAARCAGATACGACATGTAGCTGAGCATGCGCAAAGAGCATGTCGGCGGGATGGCCGGCCGGTCACGCGAAGATAACGTCCCCGCCCGGCCGGCGGCTCCCCCAGGACCACAGCACAGGAACCTCGCCGAAGGTGAGGTGACGGAAACCCCGAAGGGCAGCCTGGGCCAGGAGAGCAGCGGGGGGCGGCGTCCGCGGGGGTCCCGCCGCGGCCCGTACGATGACATCACGTCGACGCGGCGATGCGTCCGGTCCGGGACCGTCCGCCCGGGGCGCCCCCAGGGGTGCATCCGGCCTCTCCCGGTTCCGGTTCCCGCATCCGTCGCGGCGCCCAGGACCAGTCACGGGCCCCGCGCCCACCGCCCACGAAGGGGCCACACGCCATGGCGATCACTCGGGACGAGGTGGCTCACCTCGCCCGCTTGGCGCGGATGTCGGTGACCGACGACGAGCTCGACGCGCTGGCACCGCAGCTCGAGGCGATCCTGTCCGCGGTCGCCCGGGTCTCCGAGATCGCCGCCGGGGACATCCCGCCGACCAGCCACGCCGTGCCGTTGACCAACGTCTTCCGGCCGGACACCATCTGCCCGTCGCTGCCCGTCACCGAGGCCCTGGCCGGTGCCCCCGCCACCGAGGACGGGCGGTTCCGGGTGCCCCGCATCCTCGATCCGGACGAATGAGGTCGCCGCCCGCATGACGGAGAACATGACGGAGAACCCGACACCTCCCGGCGCGACTGACGTCGTGCGCCTGTCCGCCGCCGCGACGGCGGCCGCGATCGCCGTCGGCAGGCTGAGTGCCGTCGAGGCGACCCGGGCGGCGTTGGACCGCATCGCCAAGGTCGACGAGACCGTCCACGCCTTCCTGCACGTGGACGCCGACGGCGCGCTCGCCGCGGCCCGGTCGGTCGACGACCGGCGCGCGGCCGGGGAGCGCCTCGGGCCGCTCGCCGGGGTGCCGTTGGCGCTCAAGGACGTCTTCACCACCCGAGGGATGCCCACCACCTGCGGCAGCCGCATCCTCGAGGGCTGGCACCCCCCGTACGACGCCACGGTGGTGAGCCGGCTGCGGGCCGCGGACGTCGTCCTGCTGGGTAAGGCCAACATGGACGAGTTCGCCATGGGCTCGTCGACCGAGAACTCGGCGTTCGGGCCGACCCGCAACCCCTGGGACGTCACCCGCATCCCCGGCGGCAGCAGCGGCGGCAGCGCCGCGGCCGTCGCCGCCTTCGAGGCGCCGCTTGCCCTCGGCACCGACACGGGCGGTTCCATCCGTCAGCCGGCCGCCCTCTGCGGTCTGGTCGGGGTCAAGCCCACCTACGGCGGGGTCAGCCGCTACGGGCTGGTCGCCTTCTCCAGCTCGCTGGACCAGGCCGGCCCGCTGGCCCGCACGGTGACCGACGCGGCGTTGCTGCACGCCGCGATCGCCGGCCACGATCCCCTGGACTCCACGAGCGTCGACGCGCCGGTTCCCGCGGTCGTGGCGGCGGCACGGCAGCGCGACATCCGCGGTATGMGGGTCGGTGTGGTCCGCGAGTTCGCCGGCGACGGATACGACCCGGGGGTCGAGGCCGCCTTCGCCGCCGCGGTCGAGGCGCTGACGGGCCTGGGCGCCCAGGTCGTCGAGGTGAGCTGCCCGCACTTCAGCTACGCGCTGCCCGCCTATTACCTGATCGCGCCCAGCGAGTGCTCGTCGAACCTGGCTCGCTTCGACGCGATGCGCTTCGGGCTGCGGATCGGCGACGACGGTCGGGCCGGGGCCGAGGAGGTCATGAGCCGCACCCGCGAAGCCGGCTTCGGCCCGGAGGTGAAGCGGCGGATCATCCTGGGCACCTATGCCCTGTCCTCGGGGTACTACGACGCCTACTATGGCCAGGCGCAGAAGGTCCRTACGCTGATCAGCCGCGACTTCACCGCCGCGTTCGAGCAGGTCGACGTCCTGGTCTCGCCCACCACCCCGACACCGGCCTTCCCGCTGGGCGCGAAGGTCGACGATCCGGTGGCCATGTACCTGTCGGACCTGTGCACGATCCCGTCCAACCTCGCGGGCGGCCCGGCGATGAGCCTGCCGTCCGGGCTCGTGGACGGGCTGCCGGTGGGTATCCAGATCATGGCGCCGCCGYTCGCCGATGACCGGCTCTACCGGGTCGGCGGGGCGCTGGAGGAGGCGTTGGACGTCGAACGCGGCCATCCGCTGCTCGACGAGGTCCCGGCGCTGTGAGCGGGCGCCCGGCGCTCTCGCGGGTCATCCGTGTTCCGGGTGTGGCGGCCGCGGTGACGGGCCGCCGACCGCGAGGGAAGGGAAGGAAACGGCGATGGTGAGTCTGCGCAGCGGCCGGCAGGACCGGTTCCTGGTGGGCGTGGTGTGGCTGCTCACCGTGCTGGTGCTGGGTCTCGGCATCGCCACGCTCAACCCGGTCCTGCTCGTCTGGGGAGTGCTCGGCCTACCGGCCGCGGTGTTCCTCACCTACGTGCACGTCCGCGACACCCGCCCACCCAGCGACCCATGAGGAGTTCATCCGGTGAGCACAGTGGCTCCCGCCGGCGCGCTGCCGTCCTACTCCGACGTTCTGGCCCGCTACGAGCCGGTGATCGGATTGGAGACGCACGTCGAACTCGGCACCGCTTCCAAGATGTTCTGCGGCTGCGCGACGGCCTTCGGTGCCGAGCCCAACACGCAGGTCTGCCCGGTGTGCCTCGGGCTGCCGGGTTCCCTGCCGGTGGTGRACGAGGCGGCGGTGCGCTTCGCGGTCATGATCGGACTCGCGTTGCACTGTGAGATCGCGTCGTGGTGCCGGTTCGCGCGCAAGAACTACTTCTATCCCGACATGCCGAAGAACTTCCAGATCAGCCAGTACGACGAGCCGCTGTGCACGAACGGCTGGCTCGACGTGGAGGTCGAGGGCGAGGTGCACCGGGTGGGCATCACCCGGGTGCACATGGAGGAGGACACCGGCAAGTCGCTGCACGTCGGCGGCGCCACCGGCCGCATCCACGGCGCCACCCACTCGCTGGTCGACTACAACCGGGCCGGCATCCCGCTCGTGGAGATCGTGACTGAACCGGACGTGCGTTCCCCCGAGGTGGCCCGGGCCTACGTGGACGAGTTGCGGGAGCTGATCCGGGCGCTCGGGGTCTCCGACGTCCGGATGGAGCAGGGATCGCTGCGCTGCGACGCCAACGTCTCGCTGCGCCCGCGGCCGGCGCCCGGCGACCCGGACGCTCCCTTCGGCACCCGCAGCGAGACGAAGAACCTCAACTCGCTGCGGTCGGTGGAACGCGCGGTGCGTTACGAGACCACCCGGCAGGCCGCGTTGCTCGACGACGGCCAGCGCATCATCCAGGAGACCCGCCACTTCGACGAGGCGTCGGGCCGCACCTCGTCGGGTCGCTCCAAGGAGGAGGCCACCGACTACCGGTACTTCCCGGAGCCTGACCTCACCCCGTTGGCCCTGCCCGCGGAATACGTCGAGCGGCTGCGGGCCGGCCTGCCGGAGTTGCCCRCGGCGCGCCGGGCCCGGCTGATCGCCGAGCACGGCTACACCGCGCGGGACCTGCAGGACCTGCGCAATGYCGCGGTCCTCGACCTGGTCGAGGAGACCATCGCCGCCGGCGCGGCCCCGGCGACCGCCCGCAAGTGGTGGCTCAACGAGCTGGCCAGGCGCGCCTCGGACGCCGGTCTCCAGCCTCGCGATCTTAAGATCACCCCGACCGACGTCGCCCGGATCACCGCGCTGGTGGCCGCGGGCGAGCTCACCGACGCGCTGGCCCGCAAGGTCATCGACGGGGTGCTCGCCGGTGAGGGCACGCCCGACGAGGTGATCGCCGGCCGTGGGCTGGCGATCGTCGCGGACGACAGCGCGCTCACCGCGGCCGTCGACGCGGCGCTCCTCGGTGCCCCCGACATCGCCGAGAAGGTCCGCGGTGGCAAGGTGAACGCCGTCGGTCCGCTGGTGGGCGCGGTGATGAAGGCGATGAAGGGCCAGGCGGACGCGGCGGCCGTGCGGCGACTGCTGCTGGAGCGCCTCGGCGTCTCCTGACATCGCTTCCCGGCCTTCGGCTTCCCGGCCTTCGGCTTCCCGGCCGATCCCCGATTTGTCGTATTCAAGATGATTCGCAGATTTTAGCGCCATTCGTTCAAGAAACGTCCGACCGGTCGCCGCCGTCCCCCGCGCCGTGGGTTGCCTCTCCGTGATCCGAGCTCGGGAGGACCACGTTCTCCCGCCGTGTCGGACCCGCGTGTCGGGTTGCCGACGTCGTACGGCGCGTCGGATGCGAAGGGCCGGAGGCCTCCATAGGGTGGGTCTCCCATCGGGGTGTCACGATCGAGGGGAGAGCGTGCCGCCGTGCCCCTTACACCTTCCGGCTTCACCGCGTCAACCTCCCGCCGTCGGGGTCGGGGCCGCCGGACGGCGATCATCGTCGCGGTCGTCGTCGTCCTGCTGGCCGTCGCCGGCGGTGTCGGCTACGTCCTGAACAACCGCGCCGCCGACCGCGCCGCCGACCGGAAGGTCCAGGCTGCGGCCGACTCCTACCTGGCCGGCTGGCGGACGCTGACGACTTCCGGTGGGACGGCGACCCCCGGCTCCGCGGCTGTCGCCGCCGTCTCCACGCCCGGGAGCATCGACGTCGCGCGCCTGGTGGGCACGATGGCCGAGGTGCGTGACCGCCTGCTCGTCACAGCGGCTACGTTTACCCCGGGCGCGATCAGCCGCAGCGGCGAGACGGCGACCGTGCCGTACCTGGCCAGGCTCACGCTCTCTGGTCTGCCGACGCCGCTGGAGTACACCGGGGCGCTGCATCTCGTCTCGACCGGCGGCGGGTGGCGGGTGAAGGCTGATCCGGTCTCGGTGCATCCGGCCCTGCGCCCAGGGCTGCACCTGGACCGGACCGCCTCCACCGGTAAGCGGGGGGACCTGCTCGACGTGGCGGGCCAGCCCCTACGGGACTCCTCCGACCTGGCGGGCAACCTCGTCGGTCGGACGGCGCCGCTGTCCGGGTTGCAGCGGGTGTACGACGACCGGCTGCGGGCGCAGGGCGGCGCGGTCGTCGTGCGGGATGCGAAGAACGCGACCGTGCAGACGCTGCACACCTATCCGATGACCGACGGCGAGGCGATCCGTACCACGATCGACCTGCGGGTCCAGCAGGCCGCCGAGGCGGCCCTGGCCACCGCGGCCCGCCCGACCGGGGCGATGGTCGCGATCGACACTCGTACCGGCGCCATCCTGGCCCTGGCCAACCATCCGCCCAGCGGGTCGAGCCGGGCTGTCCGGGGCAAGTACCCACCGGGTTCCACCTTCAAGATCGTGACGGCCACCGCCGCGCTGATGAACGGCAAGGCGCCGGACATKCCCCTGGACTGCACCCAGACGGTCAGCGTCGGCGGTCGGACCTTCCAGAACGCCGAGTCCGAGCAGTTCGGCCCCATCCCGCTGCGGACCGCGTTCGCCAGGAGCTGCAACACCGCGTTCATCCGGCTGGAGGAGTCACTCCCGGACGGCGCGCTGGAGAAGGCCGCCCAGCTTTACGGCTTCGACGGCCGACCACCGCTGGATATCGCCAGCGTCGGGGGGACCTTCCCGACCCCGCGTGACGCGGTCGAGTCGGCGTCGGCGTCGATCGGCCAGGCCCGCATCGAGGTCTCCCCGCTGCAGATGGYGAGCGTCGCCGCGGCGGTCGCGAGCGGTACCTGGCACCAGCCGTTCGTCGTCGGCCAGTCGGCGCGCAGCAACCCCATCCCGCCCGTGGTGCTGCCCCCGCTGCGGGACTTCATGCGGGCGGTCGTCACCGAGGGCACCGCCGCGAAGGTCCCGATGCCCGGCGAGGTCTTCGGGAAGACCGGCACCGCCGAGTACAAGGACGGCAACCCGCCGCCGACCCATGCGTGGTTCGTCGGCTACCGGGGCGACGTGGCCTTCGCGGTGGTCGTCGAGGACGGCGGCTTCGGCGCGGAGACGGCCGCGCCGGTCGCGGCCAGGTTCCTCACCGCGTTGGACGGTGGCCAGATCGGTGCGCCCGGCTCCGGCGGGCAATGACCTGGCTGGACCCGGTCCTGGCTGGACCCGGTGCCTGGCTGGACCCGGTGCCCGGCGATGCTTGACGTGGGGCTGGAACTCCGGCAGGGTAGAACCGTGCATCTCGGGATTCTCGTACGCTCAGAGCGTGCATAGTCGACGACGTCGACCTGTGCGCCGCCCCTCAGTGCCTCGGCACGAGGGGCTTTTTCGTGCAGTGAGCACTGCCTCGTGCCAAGCCTGCGTGGTCGTGCTCAGCTGGCAGAGCCGTGCCCGGCGGGCCCGGTCCCGCCGGTCCCGCAGTGCCAGCCGAGATTGCCACGTGCCACGTACATCCCCGGCCTGTCAAGGAAGACGACCAGATGACACGAGAGATCACCGGAGCCCAGTCGCTCGTCCACTCCCTTGAAGCGGTCGGAGCCGATGTGGTCTTCGGCATCCCCGGCGGCGCGATCCTGCCCGCATATGATCCACTGTTCGACTCCACCCGGGTGCGACATGTCCTTGTCCGGCACGAGCAGGGCGCGGGTCATGCGGCCGAGGGGTACGCGCAGGCCACCGGGCGGGTCGGGGTGTGCATGGCGACGTCGGGGCCGGGGGCGACCAACCTGGTGACTCCGATCGCCRACGCCTACATGGACTCGGTGCCGATCGTGGCCGTCACCGGGCAGGTCCCCAGTCCCTCGATCGGGACCGACGCCTTCCAGGAGGCGGACATCTGCGGCATCACCCTGCCGATCACCAAGCACAACTTCCTGGTCCAGTCCGCCGACGACATCCCGCGGATCATCGCGGAGGCGTTCCACCTGGCGGCGACGGGCCGGCCCGGACCGGTGCTCGTCGACCTGCCCAAGGACATCCTGCAGTCGGCCACCTCCGTGCTGCCGCACGATGTCTGGCCGCCGGCTCTCGACCTGCCCGGTTATCGTCCGGTCACCCGCCCGCACGGCAAGCAGGTGCGGGAGGCGGCGAAGATGATCAGTGCTGCCCGGCGTCCGGTGCTCTATATCGGTGGGGGAGTGCTCAGGGCCCGCGCTGCCGCGGAGCTGCGGACACTGGCGGAGCTCACCGGCATCCCGGTGGTCACCACCCTCATGGCCCGCGGCGCCTTCCCCGACTCCCATCCCCAGCACCTGGGCATGCCCGGCATGCACGGGTCGGTCGCCGCGGTGACCGCGTTGCAGAAGGCGGATCTGCTGATCACTCTCGGGGCCCGCTTCGATGACCGGGTGACCGGCAGGCTGTCCTCCTTCGCGCCCGGTGCCGCGGTCATTCACGCCGACATCGACCCGGCCGAGATCGGCAAGAACCGGACCGCGGACGTACCGATCGTCGGTGACTGCCGTGATGTGATCAACGAGCTCGTCGCCGCGCTCGTCCTGGAGGAGCGGCCGGACCTCGCCGCCTGGTGGCGGACGCTGGAYGGCTGGCGCCGGACCTACCCGCTGGGCTACGACCAGCCGGCTGACGGCTCGCTGGCCCCGCAGTACGTCATCGAGCGGCTCGGGAAGATCGCGGGACCGGAGACCATCTTCGCCGCCGGCGTCGGGCAGCACCAGATGTGGGCCGCGCAGTTCATCTCCTACGAGAACCCCTACACCTGGCTGAACTCCGGCGGCGCCGGCACGATGGGCTACGCCGTGCCGGCCGCGATGGGCGCCAGGGTCGGCCGCCCCGACGCCACGGTGTGGGCCGTCGACGGTGACGGCTGCTTCCAGATGACCAACCAGGAGCTTGCGACCTGCGCGCTGGAGGGAATCCCGATCAAGGTTGCCGTCATCAACAACGGGTCGCTCGGCATGGTCCGCCAGTGGCAGACCCTCTTCTACGACAAGCGGTACTCCAACACGGAGCTCGGGACGCACCCGGACTCCCCGCGGACCGGCGGCGCAGGGGCGTCTGGGCGGGGCTCAGGGGCGTCCAGGAGGGTGCGGGTGCCCGACTTCGTCCGGCTGGCCGAGGCGTTGGGCTGCGTCGGGCTGCGCTGCGAGACGGCGGCGGATGTCGACGCGACGATCGAGAAGGCGATGGCGATCGACGACGCCCCGGTCGTGGTGGACTTCGTCGTGCATCCCGACGCCATGGTGTGGCCGATGGTCGCCGCCGGCGCCAGCAACGACGACATCCGCATCGCGCGCGACACCGCGCCGGACTTCGACTACTCCGGCGACGCCGAGGTGAACATCTGATGACCCGCCATACCCTGTCCGTGCTGGTGGAGAACAAGCCCGGGGTGCTGGCCCGGGTCTCGGGCCTGTTCTCCCGGCGCGGGTTCAACATCGAGTCACTCGCGGTCGGGCCGACCGAGCAGCTTGACATCTCCCGGATGACGATCGTCGTCGTCGTGGAGGACCTGCCGCTGGAACAGGTGACCAAGCAGCTCAACAAGCTGATCAATGTTTTGAAGATCGTCGAGATGGACACCTCCGCCTCGGTGCAACGTGAGCTGATGCTCGTGAAGGTGCGCGCCGACCTGTCGGTGCGATCCCAGGTCCTCGAGACGGTCGCCCTGTTCCGTGCCAAGGTGGTCGACGTCGCCCAGGACGCCGTCACCATCGAGGCGACGGGAACCCGCGACAAGCTGGACGCCCTCATCCGCATGCTGGAGCCGTTCGGAATCCGGGAACTGGTCCAGTCCGGCCTGGTGGCACTCGGCCGCGGATCGCGTTCGATCACCGATCGCAGCCTGCGAGCAGTCGACCGTCCGGCCTGACCGGGACCGTCGCGCGTCTTTTTCCCATCCACTCAACGAGGAGATTCCCCACGATGGTCGAGATCTACTACGACGACGACGCCTMGCTGGACGTCCTGGCCGACCGTAAGGTCGCCGTCATCGGCTACGGCAGCCAGGGCCACGCGCACGCGCTGAACCTGCGCGACAGTGGCGTCGACGTGCGGGTCGGCCTGCCGGCGGACAGCCGCAGCCGGGCCAGGGCCGAGGAAGAGGGCCTGCGGGTCCTCACTCCGGCGGAGGCGTCCGCCGAGGCCGACATCATCATGCTGCTCACTCCGGACACCACCCATCGCACGATCTACGCGGAGTCCATCGCCCCGCACCTCACCGCGGGCAAGGCGCTGGCGTTCGGGCACGGTTTCAACATCCGCTACGGGCTCATCGAGCCGCCGGCCGGCGTCGACGTGTTCATGGTCGCTCCGAAGGGGCCGGGTCACCTGGTGCGGCKGGTGTTCGAGGAGGGCAAGGGCGTTCCCGTCCTCGTCGCGGTGGAGGCCGACGCGAGCRGCAACGCGCTGGCCGTCGCGCTGGCCTACGCCAAGGGCATCGGTGGCACCCGGGCCGGTGCGCTGAGGACCACCTTCACCGAGGAGACCGAGACCGACCTGTTCGGCGAGCAGGCCGTGCTCTGCGGCGGCGCCAGCGCGCTCGTGCAGGCCGGCTTCGAGACCCTCGTCGAGGCGGGCTACACCCCGGAGGTCGCCTACTTCGAGTGCCTGCACGAGCTCAAGCTCATCGTCGACCTGATGTACGAGGGCGGCATCTCCCAGATGCGGTACTCGATCTCGGACACCGCGGAGTACGGCGATGTCACGCGTGGCCCGCGCGTCATCACCCCCGCCGTGAAGGCCGAGATGCGCAAGATCCTCGACGAGATCCGTGACGGCGCGTTCGCTCGCGAGTGGGTGGCCGAAGACGACAACGGTCGGCCGAATTTCACCAAGCTCGTGGCGGAGGGCAAGCAGCACCCGATCGAGCAGGTCGGCGCGAAGCTCCGGCCGATGATGTCTTGGATCGCCTGATTTCTGGATCGCCAGGTAGGTCCCGCGGGTCGTCGGGCGGATCGTGCCCTCTCGGGGGCGGCCGTGGTGCGCTGCCGCCGTCCCCGGGTGCGGGCCGTCCCCGTCCGGGTGCCGGGCACGCCGTCGCCGTCGGTCGGCGGAAAGGGCTCGGAGTCCACGGCGGGCGTCGGTAGGCTGGGCCCGCCGCCTCGTGCGGTGTCCGCAGTATCCACGTTCATCATCGCCAGGCCGAAGGCCACGTGATCACGCCTCGTTCCGCGTCGCCTCCCGGTCTGACCCGAGGTCGCTAGGAGAGGTCCAGTGCCTGTCGTACTCGTTGCCGAGGAGCTCTCACCGGCCGGGCTGGAGGTGCTGTCCGGGGACTTCGAGGTTCGTCACGTTGACGGTGCCGACCGGTCCGCGTTGCTGCCCGCCATCGCCGACGTCGATGCCGTGATCGTCCGGTCGGCCACCAAGATCGACGCCGAGGTGCTCGCCACCGCGGGAAAGCTCAAGGTCGTCGCCCGGGCCGGCATCGGGCTGGACAACGTCGACGTCGCCGCCGCCACCCAGCGCGGTGTCATGGTGGTCAACGCGCCGCAGTCGAACATCGTCAGTGCGGCCGAGCATGCGATCGCGCTGCTGCTCGCCGTCRCCCGGCGGGTTCCCGCGGCCAGCGAGGCACTGCGCGGCGGCGAGTGGAAGCGCTCGAAGTACGTCGGTGTCGAACTCGTGGAGAAGACGGCCGGCGTCGTCGGCCTCGGGCGGATCGGCGTGCTCGTGGCGCAGCGGCTCGCCGGCTTCGGGATGAAGGTCATCGCCTACGACCCGTACGTGTCGGTGGCCCGTGCCGCGCAGCACGGCGTGACCCTCGTCGACCTCGACGAGCTGCTTCGGCAGAGTGACGTGATCACGATCCATCTGCCCAAGACGCCGGAGACGCTCGGTCTGATCGGCACCGACGAGCTGGCCCGGACCAGGCCCGGTGTCATCATCGTCAACGCGGCGCGCGGCGGCCTCGTTGACGAGGCGGCGCTCGCCGAGGCGGTCCGCTCCGGTCAGGTCGGCGGTGCGGGCATCGACGTCTTCGCCAAGGAGCCCACGACGGCCTCCCCGCTGTTCGGGCTCGACAACGTCGTCGTCACCCCCCACCTTGGCGCGTCCACCCAGGAGGCGCAGGACAAGGCCGGGCTCGCCGTCGCCCGCTCGGTGCGGCTGGCGCTGCAGGGCGAGTTCGTGCCCGACGCGGTCAACGTGCAGGCCGGTGGCGTCGTGRCCGAGGACCTCCGGCCGGGTCTTCCGCTCGCGGAGAAACTCGGGCAGCTCTTCTCCGGCCTCGCGGGCAGCCTGGCCGCCGCGATCACTGTCGAGGTGCGTGGCGAGATCGCCGTGCACGACGTCTCGGTGTTGCAGCTCGCGGTGCTCAAGGGTGTGTTCACCGACGTGACCGAGGAGCAGGTCACCTACGTCAACGCGCCGCTGCTGGCCAAGGAGCGCGGGGTCGACGTGGCCTTGGAGACCRCCGAGGACAGCCCCGACTATCACAACCTCGTGACTGTGCGAGGAGTCCTCGCCGACGGCACGCCCGTGTCGGTGAGCGGCACGCTTGTCGGCTCGCGGCAGGTCGAGAAGATCACCGCGATCGACGGGTTCGAGGTCGACATCCGGCCCGAGGCGCATCTGGCGTTCTTCCGCTACGAGGACCGGCCGGGGATCGTCGGCGCGGTCGGTGCCCTGCTCGGCGAGGCGCACATCAACATCGCCAGTGCGCAGGTCAGCCGCCTGCAGGCCGGCGGCGAGGCGTTGATGTCGCTGTCGCTCGACGACGCGGTCGCCCCCGACATCCTGGCCGAGATCGCGAAGATCATCGGCGCTTCCTACGCCAGGGCCGTAAGCATCAGCAGCGACTGACCCCTTCCCCACACGGTGGCTTCGCCACCGTGTGGGGTCTCCGCAAAGGCACCTTCGGCGATTTTGCGGGGGGAGTCGTGGGGGCCTTCGGTGGTCCGGGGTGTTCCTCGGGTTGCCGTGGATTACCTGGGCTGGATGGGGTTTACCAGGGGTAGCTGCGGGCGATCTCAACGGTAGGCGATCGATTGGGTACGGGTAGCGGTGGCGTGGGGACGTGATCCAGGTGATCTTTCCGTGGAACGCGCGCCGTAGTCGTGGTGCCGGGTTTACCGTGGCTAGCATGGCGTCGCGGCATCAGGACCCGTTCGAGGGGCTTCGCCTGGATGAGCGATTCGTCCGCGGAGCCCGGTTTCTCGAACCGTCCGCGGCCGAGCGCAGCCGGCAGCACGGCCGGCCGGCTTCCAGTCGCTGTCAGGTCGTCCCAGCTTCCCGGGGTCTGCCCGGCTTTTTCCATCGGCTGGTGGCGCCGCCCAGACCACCGGGCCGCCCCCGCCAGATCGCGCGAATGGTCACGTTCATGGCCATCATCGTCGGGATGATCACCATCACCGTCGTCGCCCTGCGGCAGACGGCGAACCGGACCAGCCCGACCGCCGCACGGCTGGTGCCGACCACGTCGTCGGGGTCCTCCGCGGCCACCAAGCAGACCGCCGTACCGGCTGCCACCGGCACGCTGACCGGTCCCCCCGCCGGCTTTGGGATCAGGCCGGACCTGCTCGCGGCCCTGCGGCCGGGTGACTGCCTGAACTGGACCCCGTATCCGGCGGGCTCGCCCGCCTCGGTCGATCCGGTGGTGCCCGTCCGGGTGAGCTGCCGGGAGCCCCATATCGACGAGGTCACCCGGATGGTCGACCTGGCGGTGCTCTTCCATCGCTGGCCTGGCGCGTCGGTGGTCGCCGAGGTGACGGACGAGCGCTGTGCCGGAGCACTGCGCGAGTTCCCCGGAACCGTCGACAGCACTCCGCACCGCACCGTTGGCACGATCTACCCGTCCGAACCCAGCTGGCAGCTCGGTGCGCACGCGGCCGTGTGCACCGTGCGCACCGACGACCTGCGGCCCCGCAGCGGTCAGTTCCGTGTCCCCGGCGCCGTCGCGGCACCGGAGTTTCCTCGCGGTCGGCCGAACATCCGGTAATGTTGGTGCGCGATGCGTGCGCTGCTTCTCCTTAGCCGCCGCGGCGGGGCCTGATACCTGAGCTGGCTTCCCCGTCGCGGTGTTTTCGTGTGTCAGCGTCGGGATCCTCGCCATCCGGCGGTCCAGCGTCCAGGTGCGACCTGACGCTCCTCTGCTGATTCTCCGCGGATCCTCCGGCATCCAGTCACCCACGTCGCGAACCGTGTGATCACGGTCGCGGGGGACTCCTTCGAGGAAGCAGGAGCAGGAATGACCACGCAGCAGCCGTCCGGCATGCCGGTCGAGAAGTACCGTCCGTTCGTCCCCGTCTCACTTCCCGACCGGGCCTGGCCCGAGCGGACGATCACTCGCGCCCCGCAATGGTGCAGTGTCGATCTGCGCGACGGTAACCAGGCACTGATCGACCCGATGACCCCCGCCCGCAAGATGCAGATGTTCGAGCTGCTGGTGGCGATGGGGTACAAGGAGATCGAGGTCGGGTTCCCGGCGGCCAGCCAGACCGACTTCGACTTCATCCGGCAGCTGATCGAATCAGATCGCATCCCGGACGACGTCGTCATCCAGGTCCTGACGCAGGCGCGGGAGGACCTGATCGAGCGCACGGCCGCGTCGCTGGTCGGCGCGGACCGGGCGCTGATCCACCTGTACAACTCGACATCCACGTTGCAGCGGCGGGTGGTGTTCGGTCTTGATCGGGCGGGGGTGACTGAGATCGCGGTGCAGGGCGCTCGGTGGTGTGCCCAGTACGCCGAGAAACTACTGGACGGCACCGATGTGCGCTGGCAGTACAGCCCGGAGTCGTTCACCGGCACCGAACTCGACTACGCGGTGGAGGTGTGCGAGGCAGTCATGGACGTGTGGGCGCCGACCCCGCAGCGTCCGGTCGTGCTGAACCTGCCGGCGACGGTCGAGATGTCGACCCCGAACGTCTACGCCGACCAGATCGAATGGGTCGGGCGGAACCTGACCCGCCGGGATGCCGTCGTGCTGTCCCTGCACCCDCACAACGACCGGGGCTGCGCGGTCGCCGCGGCGGAACTGGGTGTGCTGGCCGGCGCCGACCGGGTCGAGGGCTGCCTGTTCGGCAATGGGGAACGGACCGGAAACGTCTGCCTGGTCACGCTGGGGATGAACCTGTTCTCGCAGGGGATCGACCCGATGATCGATTTCTCGGACATCGACGGGATCCGACGCGCGGTGGAGTACTGCAACCAACTGCCCGTCCATCCCCGTCATCCCTACGGCGGCGACCTCGTCTACACCGCCTTCTCCGGCTCCCATCAGGACGCCATCAAGAAGGGTTTCGAGGCCATGGAGCGCACCGGCCAGACCCGCTGGGAGGTGCCCTACCTGCCGATCGACCCGAAGGACGTCGGCCGCTCCTACGAGGCGGTGATCCGGGTGAACAGTCAGTCCGGCAAGGGAGGGGTGGCATACCTGCTGAAGTCCGAGCACTCCCTGGACCTGCCGCGCCGGCTGCAGATYGAGTTCTCCGGTGTCGTACAGCGCCACACCGACTCCGCGGGCGGCGAGGTGACGGCCGAGGAACTCTGGACGATTTTCCGCAGCGAGTACTTCCTGGACGGCGCGGAGGGGTCCGGCCCGCTCGAACTGCTGGGCTCCCGGACGACGGCGGCGTCGGGCGATCGGGACGAGGTCTCCGTCTCGGTCCGTTTCCAGGGGGCCGACACGGTGATCACGGGAACCGGCAACGGCCCCATTGACGCATTCGTCACGGCGCTCGCCAGCCGCGATCTGACCGTGCGGATTCTGGACTACAACGAGCACGCCCTGGGCTCGGGAGCGGATGCGCGAGCGGCCGCGTACCTCGAGGTGGCCGTCGACGACCGGATCTTCTGGGGAGTCGGGATCGACGCCAACATCGTGACGGCGTCCCTGCGGGCCGTGGTGAGTGCCGTGAACCGGGCTGCCCGGGACCGTTCGGTGCCCGCGCGGGCTGGTCGTGGTRGTGGCGCTGGTTAGTCGTGGTGGTCCGCCGGTTCCACGTCGTGGATATTCTGGCGGACCTCGTCCAGCATCGACTCCGGGATATCCGTCATACCATGATCAACTCTCGCGTGGGTGTCGACGGAACGGAGAAGATCGTCTTCGGTGGGGGCGATCATGCGCGTCTCGCAGTCGTGCATGATCGCACCACAGTAGAATTGCTTCATGCTCGGGTGCCGGACGATGATCTCTGCCGACGCGGAATGGCTCCTGGCCGCTGGGCTCGGCGACATGAGCGCCTGCGCGGTCCAATAGCGGTTTCGCCTCATGTGGACATTTCCGCGAGCYGTAGCATCAGACGCTCCATCCGTACCAGGCCGAGTGGGCGCCCCATCTCGGTGACGATTATCACGGGATCGAATCGGCTGGCCCGGGCCCGCGTCATGGCGCGACGCGCGACCTCGGTCACCGGCTCCTCGGGCCGCGCGAAGAGCGTCGTGGGAACACGGCGCGGTTCCGTGCCGCCGCCCGGGCCGCCGGACAGATGCAGGGCGACCGGTCGGCATCGGTTGGAGACGATGACGGTCGCTCGAGGCGTCCGGTCACCGTCCGGTCCGGCCGGATCATCGCCGGCCGCGAGACCGTCCCGGTTCCGGGCGGCGCTCATGGGACAGGACGGACAGTCCGCGGACATGGCGCACCGACCGGAGTCACCTATGCTGATCGTGACCTGTTCCATCAGGCTCTCGATGCTCGCGGCGTGGTTGCTGCGTTCCGAGAACTGGCGGATACGCCTAGCCACGGTTGGGTCGAGCTGCTGCCAGGCCCGGGAGGGACGCCCGAGCAGGAATCCCTGGCCGAGCGGAACCCCCAGCGCGACCAGCATTCCGAGCTCGTCGAACCGCTCGACCCCCTCCGCGATGACCCAGGCGTTGAKCCGGCTGGCGAAGGTGCCGACCAGCTCGGTGAGGGCGATCTTGACCTGGTCGTCGTCCACGTTGACTACGAGCGAGCGGTCCAGCTTGACGAAGTCGGGGCGGATCCGCGCCAGCTGCCGCAACCCGGCATAGCCCGAGCCGACGTCGTCCATCGCCACGAACGCACCGAGGTTGCGCAGTGCGCCCGCGGTGGTCGTCAGGCCGGTGGTGGCGTCGAGGTCGACTGCCTCGTTGAGTTCTAGGACCAGGCGCCGCAGGTCCGCGCGCTGCCAGATTGCCGTGACTTCTGGTGCGGTGAGCAGATGGGGCAGGACGTTGACCGCGAGGAAGCAGCGGTCGGGAAGCCGGTCACGCGCCTCCAGCGCGGCGGCGAGGACACGGGCCTCCAACTGGGCCGCGAGCCCGAGCCGGTCCGCCTCGGCGAAGACGAGGTCGGGCGGGTGGGCCGGGTGGCTGTGGAAGCGTGCGAGCGCCTCATACCCCGCGATGACCCCCCGTTGCAGATCCACGATCGGCTGGAAGAACAGCATGGGTTCGTCGGGGTCGGCGAGAATTCGGCGCAGGTCGGGCCGGTCGTCGCCACGCGTCCCACCGCCGTCGCCGTTCTTCAACCGGCCGAGGGGACCCGCCCCATCGGCCGCGGGCAGCGTCCTGCCCTCGGCCACGCCACCGGACGAAACAGCCGCGTCGCCGACATCGGGGCGGTCGCTGGACGGAGGTCCCGCGGGAGTCCGCTGCCGAGTAATCATGCGCCGTGCACCCCCTCGCATCGAAGCACGTCGCACCTGTCCTGTAAGTGAGTTTCTTACCATCCGGCCGCGATGCCGGGTGCGAGTACCGTCCGGAGTTGTGAATTCTGCGCTCTTTTGTGTGACCGGCGGGTAGCGGTCAGATTGCCGTTCATCGTCCTTCCCGTGTCCCCGACGCAAGATCGGCGATTTCTGGGCGCCGGAGGCGTCGTTCATCGTTGATCCGTTGCCAAAACGGTCATTGCTCGCCAGGATTTTCGGGTGCCGACGCGAGGCGTGCGAGTAGTCCGAGTCGGCCGATGGAAATCAATCCAGCGACAACGAGGGTGAACTTTATTTGGCGAGGTGGTGCACTACGATTACTCAAGGTGATCGAATGCGGAGGTGTGAGGCGCCGTTCCGGCGCTGAGGTTGGACTGAGGTAATGGAATGGCTACTGTTAGCAGCCATTCGGGGGTGGTTCGCGGCCGTTCGGGAGCACGATGACGGCCGTCGGGGCGGCGGCCCGTCGTGAGCGGCCCCGTGCGGCCCCGTGCGGCCCCGTGCCGGATCGGCGCCGGTCGGGTGGGCCAGGCCGGGTGGGACCGCTGCGGGGCCGCGGTCGGCCGCTACAGTCGGCCTATGAGGCTTGCGGTGATTGGCGGTGACGGGATCGGCCCCGAGGTGGTGGCGGAGGGGTTGCGGGTGCTGCGCGCGGTACATCCCAAGGTCGACACGACCGAATACGACCTGGGTGCCCGGCGCTGGCACGAGACCGGGGAGACGCTGCCCGACTCGGTGCTGGAGGAACTGCGCGGTCACGACGCGATCCTGCTCGGGGCGGTCGGTGATCCCGGCGTGCCCAGCGGTGTCCTCGAGCGTGGCCTGCTGCTGCGGCTGCGGTTCGAGTTCGACSATCACGTCAATCTCCGGCCGGTGCGGCTCTATCCGGGAGTCCGCTCGCCGCTGGCCGGAGATCCGGCCATCGACATGATCGTGGTGCGGGAGGGCACGGAGGGGCCGTACGCGGGCGCGGGGGGTGTGCTCCGGAAGGGGACGCCCCATGAGGTGGCGACCGAGGAGAGCCTCAACACCCGGTACGGCGTCGAGCGCGTCGTGCGCGACGCGTTCCGGCGGGCCGATCGACGCGAGCGTCGCCACCTGACTCTCGTGCACAAGAACAACGTGCTGACCAAGGCCGGCGACCTGTGGTCGCGCACCGTGGCCGAGGTGGCGCCCGAGTTCCCCGACGTGCGCGTCGACTACCAGCACGTGGACGCGGCCTCGATGTTCTTCGTGACCGATCCGGGTCGGTTCGACGTCGTCGTGACGGACAACATGTTCGGTGACATCCTCACCGACATCGGCGCGGCCATCACCGGCGGGATCGGCCTGGCCGCCAGTGGCAACCTCGATCCCTCCGGTGTCCACCCGAGCATGTTCGAGCCCGTGCACGGCAGCGCCCCGGATATCGCCGGCAGGCAACTCGCCGACCCGACGGCCACCGTCGCCTCGGTGGCGATGCTACTCGATCATCTCGGCCACGCCGAGGAGGCGGCGAAGGTCGAGGCCGCCGTCGCCTCCTCCCTGGCGGATCGTGCCGCCGCGGGAGCGGCCCAGCCGTCGACCCGGGAACGTGGCGAGGACCTTGCCGCGCGGGCTGCGGGCTGAGTTCTCGTCACGCCGGTCTTCTCGTCACCCCGCCACGCCGGTCTTCTCGTCACCCCGCCACGCCGCCGGTGGAGGCCGGATGGTTGATCGCCGCGGGGCCCTTCCGGTCCAGGTGCGTCGTGGTTATTCTCTACGGGAGCCGTAGATCCGGTAAGACGGCAGCCGACAGGGCCCCACCACGGCGAAGATCGGCGGATTCGTCATCTCCTGTTCGCTTCGTCGCACTTTGGCCTGGAGTCGCCGTGCCTATCACCCCAACCTCGAAGATCTGGATGAGTGGAGAGTTCGTCGACTGGGACGACGCCCGCATCCACGTGCTCAACCCGACCCTGCACTACGGGTGGGGTGTGTTCGAAGGCATCCRCTGCTACGAGACGGCCCAGGGGCCCGCCGTGTTCCGGCTGACGGACCACATCGCCCGTCTCTACCGCAGTGCCAAGATTTATGTGATGGAGCCGTCCTTCACGCCGGAGCAGGTCGTCGCGGYGACGAAGGAGACCATCGCGGTGAACGACATCGCCTCCTGCTACATCCGGCCGCTGATCCACCTCGGTTACGGTGAGATGGGGCTCAATCCGTTGCCCTCTCCTGTCGAGGTCATGATCGCGGTGTGGCCGTGGGGTGCCTACCTTGGCGAGGAGGCGGAGGAGAACGGCGTCCGCGCGATGATCTCCTCCTGGAAGCGGAACGACCCGAACATCACGCCGCCGGCGGCCAAGGCGTCCGGGCAGTACCTCAACTCGTCCCTGGCGAAGGTCGCGGCGGTCAAGGCCGGTTACGACGAGGCAATTCTGACCAGCCCCAACGGCCACATCGCCGACGGCACCGGGGAAAACGTCTTCATCGTCTCCGGACGCAAGGTCATCACTCCGCTCCTCACGGACGGTCCGCTCGGTGGCATCACCCGCGCCTCGATCATGAGGATCGCCGCCGACCAGGGGTACGAGGTGATCGAGCAGCACATCGTGCGCACCGACCTCTATCTGGCTGACGAGGCGTTCTTCACCGGCACGGCGGCCGAGATCGTGCCGATCGTCGAGGTGGACGACCGGCAGGTCGGGAGCGGGAAGCCGGGCCCCGTCACCCGGGAGCTGCTGGAGATCTTCCACCGCGCGACCCGAGGGGAACTGGACCGATACCAGGAGTGGAACGAGTTCGTCCAGCAATAACGCCGTGGCCGGCGTCGTCGCGGGCGTTCCACGTTGCCCCGCGTCCCGGCCAGGGCCGTGAGCCCGGCCCCGCGTGGCCGGGCTCACATAATGCCCATGCCGAAGCATCGTGTGCTCTGGTCAACACGGCAGGCAGGGCCTACCGTCGCGAGTAGCAGTTTTCACGAATGCACAAGCGTCGGGAGGGCGTCGTGCGGGTTTCGGAGGGTATGAGTTCCCTTGTTCTCATGATCGGCCCGGGGCACACGCTTCGCCAGGCGGCGAGGCTGATGGCGGCGCGCAAGGTCGGTGCCGCGGTCGTCCACGATGCGGACAGCGAGGGCTACGGGATCCTGACCGAACGGGACGTTCTGCGGTCGATCGCCGCGGCTCAGGATCCGGATGTCGAGATCGCGGGTGACCATCTCACCCGCGATGTCGTCTTCGCGGATCCGGAGTGGTCCTTGGACGAGGCGGCTGCCGCGATGCTGCGAGGTGGTTTTCGGCACCTTATCGTTACCTCGGGTGGTGGCGTAGCCGGAATCCTCTCCATGCGCGACGTGGTACGTTGCTGGAGTAGTCATCATGTTACGGTATGATGTCGACTGTGTCGTACGCCGGGAATGCTTGCGGTCTGCCGCCGCATCCGATCCCGTCGTCCGGGGTAGTTGGGGAACATGAGGCAGGCGGACGGCGCTACGGTCACCGCATGCACGACAACGAGGCGGTCGCCCTGCTCCGAGCGACCACGCTGCTGAAGGAACTGCAGGAGGAGGACCTGTTGCGGCTCGCCACACGAGCCGTCACGCGACGTTTCCGGCGTGGACAGGTTGTCTTCACGGAAGGMGAACCCGCTGACACCCTTCTGGTGGTCGCCTCCGGACGGTTGAAGGTGCTCACGAAGGCCGATGACGGCCGTGATCACGTTTTGAACATTGTCGGGCCACGGGAAACCCTGGGAGAACTCAACATCGTCGAAGGGGGGACCCGGTCCGCCGGCGTCGAGGCGCTCGAACCGAGTACCGCGCTGGTTCTCGACCGCACCGCGGTGTGGGAACTCGTGCGGGAACGACCGGCCGTCGCCGAGCAGCTCATCCGAGCACTGGTGGCGCACGTGYGACGCCTCACCGGAGCGAATGCCGACCTCGTCTTCCTCGATCTGCCGCGACGCGTGGCCAAGTTGCTCCTGCTGCGGATGCGGGAGGCAGGGCGTCCAGTGATCGAACTCGGCCTCACACAGACCGAGATCGCCTCGCTGCTCGGCGGTTCCCGCCAGTCGGTGAACCAGGCGTTGCGCGAGTTCGAGCGGAGGACCTGGATCCTCTYGGAAGGTCAGACCATCACGATCCTGCAGGTCGACCGGCTACGTCGGTTCGCGGGGGACTGAGATCCTCCGCTATGGCGCACGCCACACCCGTCACATGTCGGGCCTGTTACATCGTAGGCTTGTCACCCGGCGGCGAACCCGTCTCCGTCGCGCGCTTCGGTCGCTGACCCCTGGGACCGGGCGCGTGGCGGCCCCAGGTTCCCGAACTCTGCTCGGTTCGGCGTGCCGGAGGTTGTCCGGACCGCTCGGCTTGGCCGGGGCGGAACGACCCAAGATCCTTGCGGAGGGGCGCCCCGTGCGGCCATACGATCCCGATTCCCTGCACGTCTATGACACGACATTGCGGGACGGTACCCAGCAGGAGGGGCTGTCGCTCTCGGTCGGCGACAAACTCGCGGTGGCCCGTCACCTGGACGATCTCGGCGTCGGTTTCATCGAGGGCGGCTGGCCGGGATCGAACCCGAAGGACGCGGAGTTCTTCACCCGGGCGCGCGGCGAACTGAACCTGACGACCGCCGTGCTGACCGCCTTCGGGGCCACCMGGCGGGCGGGCCGCGCCGCCGCGGACGATCCCCAGGTGGCGGCGCTTCGGGACGCGGGGACCTCGGTGGTCTKCCTGGTCGCCAAGTCGGATCTGCGCCATGTCGAACGTGCCCTGCGCACCACCCCGGCCGAGAACCTCGCGATGATCCGGGACACCGTCGCGCATCTGCGCGCGGAGGGAAAGCGGGTGTTCGTTGACGCCGAGCACTTCTTCGACGGCCATCGGGTGTATCCCGACTACGCTCTTGAGGTCGTCTCCGTTGCGGCCGAGGCCGGTGCCGAGGTCGTCGTGCTGTGCGACACGAACGGCGGCATGCTCCCGACGCGGATCGGCGCGGTCGTCGCCGATGTCCTCGCCGCAACCGGCGCCCGGCTCGGTATCCACTGCCACGACGACGCCGACTGCGCGGTCGYGAACACCCTGGTGGCGGTGGAGGCCGGCGTCACCCACGTGCAGGGCACCGCAAACGGCTACGGCGAGCGGTGCGGGAACGCCAACCTGCTGAGCGTCATCGCGGGCCTGGAGACCAAGTTGGACCGGGCCGTGCTGCCGCCCGGGCGGCTGCGTGAGCTCGTCCGGGTCTCTCACGCGATCGACGAGGTCACCAACTCCGTGCCCGACCCGCACCGGCCGTACGTCGGGGCCAGCGCCTTCGCGCACAAGGCCGGCCTGCACGCCAGTGCCGTCAAGGTCGATCCGGACCTGTACCAGCACATCGACCCGGCGGTCGTGGGCAGTGACATGAGGATGCTGGTCTCGGAACTCGCCGGTCGGGCGACCATCGAACTGAAGGGCCGTGAGCTCGGCCTCGACCTGTCGAACCAGCGTGAGGCGCTCGGACGGGTGGTGGACCTGGTCAAGGAGCGGGAGGCAGCCGGATACGTCTACGAGGCCGCGGAGGCCTCCTTCGAACTCCTGCTGCGCGACGAGGTGACCGGCCGGCAGCGGTTCTACACCCTCGAATCCTGGCGCGTCATCGTCGAGCAGCGTCCGGGCGGCGAGGTGGCCAGCGAGGCGACGGTGAAGCTCACCTCGCACGGCGAACGCCACGTCGCGACGGCGGAGGGGAACGGACCGGTCAACGCTCTCGACACGGCACTGCGCAACGCGCTGGAGAAGGCGTATCCGGGGTTGGCCGATCTGGACCTGGTGGACTACAAGGTTCGGATCCTCGACGGCAAGCAGGGGACCGGCGCGGTGACCCGGGTCCTGCTGGGAACCAGCGACGGCCGCGAGCGCTGGGACACGATCGGCGTGGACGAGAACATCATCGCAGCCTCCTGGGCGGCCCTGGAGGACGCTGTCGACTACGGACTGCGGCGGCAGGGGGAGAGCCCGGACCCGGTCGCGCCCTGACGCCGGGCCCCACCCCCGGGCGGGCCGCGCCCGGGGGTGGGGCCCGGCGTATCGCCCGCGGAGCAGCCCGCCGCCGCGGGCCGGTCCGCCGGCTACGTGCGGTCAGTCCTGCGGGATCTCCTCCCACCACTGGCACCACCAGTCGCCGCCGACCAGAACGCGCAGCTTCGGGTGCCAGCAGTAGGCGATGTCCTTGTCGGTGTCCAGGTAGTACAGGCAGTTGTCGCACCGCTCGTCGCCGTTGGGTTTACCCCGCAGGATCGCGTCTTCGGCCAGGTGGCCCAGTTTGACGCTCAGCTCCTCGTCGATCGGCTTCGGCTCGGGTGCGCCGACGTCGTAGACGGGGGTGGTGTCGGTCTCGCTCACCGTCTTCCTTTCCTTTCTTCTGCCGGTCCTCTGCCGGGTAGCTTGCCGGGTAGCTCCGCGGTGATGTCGGCCGTCCGCGTCGGCTCTGGTCAGTACAGGACAGCGGGACCGGGTGGCCGCCATCCGCTRGTGGACCAGGCGGTGGACCAGGCGCGGATTCTGGCCTGATTCTCGGTCACTCGTCACCGTTCTGGCGAACCTGATCAGGCCCCGGCCGTGGTCATGTCGGTCATACAAGTCATACCCGCGGCGTGGCGGGGCCGCCCACCGGCCGGTCGTGTCAGCGCCTTCCGCGGGCTCGGTACGGTTTGGGGGTGCGTATCGCGAGGTTTACCGATGGTTCGGAGCCTGGGTTCGGGGTCGTGGAGGGGTCGATCGAGGCGGGTACGGCCGTGATCCGCGGCATCACCCCGCATCCGTTCGGTCCGTTCTCCTTCACCGGCGTCCGCCGGGGGCTCGGCGACGTGCGGCTGCTCGCTCCCGTGCTGCCGAGCAAGGTGCTCTGCGTGGGCAAGAACTATGYCGACCATGTCCAGGAGATGGGCGGTGACACCCCGCCGCAGCGTCCGATCCTCTTCCTCAAGCCCTCCACCAGTGTCGCCGGCCCGGGCGATCCGATCATCCTTCCGTCGGACAGCGAGCGGGTCGACTTCGAGGGCGAGCTGGCGATCGTCATCGGYCGGCTGTGCCGTGACGTCCCGGTGGAACGGGCCTTCGAGGTGGTGCTCGGCTACACCTGCGCCAATGACGTGACCGCTCGCGATCAGCAGAAGGCGGACGGCCAGTGGACCCGGGCCAAGGGCCATGACGCCTTCTGCCCCCTCGGTCCCTGGATCGAGACGGATCTCGACCCGGCGGATCTGCCCATCCGCACCACCCTGGACGGCGAACTGCGCCAGAGCTCCCGAACCGGCCTGCTGCTGCGCGACGTCCCCTCGTTGATCGCCTACCTGTCGTCGGCCATGACGCTGCTACCCGGCGACGTGCTGCTGACCGGAACGCCCGCGGGCGTGGGGCCGATGTCACCGGGGCAGACGGTGGCGGTGACAGTCGAGGGCATCGGGACGCTCACCAACCCGGTGACGGCTCGCTAGCGCCCGCGGTGCGATCCTCCGCCGGGTGGCCGTGGATCGGGTGGCTGCCGGTCGTTCCCGATGCCCCAGCCACGGGACGTGACGGGGATGACCGGCGTACATCGGCACCCCGGCGCGCTGATGTGCCCTCTGCATGAGGTACAGTAGGCAGCGCCCGGACAGGGCCCATGGGGTATGGGGTAATTGGCAGCCCAACGGATTCTGGCTCCGTTAGTCTAGGTTCGAGTCCTGGTACCCCAGCTGCACCAGATCTACCGCTCGGTTGAAACTGGCCGCTATGCTGTATAGTGTGACACGGCTGTATGGTGTGATACGCGCGTAAGCGCGTAAGTAAGAACCAGAGTCTTGGCCCCGTCGTCTAGCGGCCCAGGACGCCGCCCTCTCAAGGCGGTAGCGCCGGTTCGAATCCGGTCGGGGCTACACAGTGATTTTATCTTTGATTCTTCGCAGAGGGTGAGAGATGCGCCCTCGCACCAAGACCATCGATGGCCCCCGGATTCCTCTCCGGGGGCCATYGTCATGTCGGGCGCGATCCGGGCCTACCGCACAACCTCGAACCGCAGCATGGCCGCGGGGTGGCGGGCCATCGTGCACGCGCGGCAGCCGCAGGACGCCGGGCCTCCGCGGCCGTGGACCACTTCGATCTCGGTGTCCGGGGTCGAGGCCACCAGGCGCAGCTGGGGGCGCGCGGCTCGGGCCATGACGGCGGTCAGCGCGGGATCGTCGGTGGCACCCGGCTGCGGCGGGCCGATCCGACCCGCGGTCGACGGGGCGATCGCGGAAGCGGTCGAGGCTGTCAGGGCCACTGAGGGCACGGTGTCCTCCTCCATGGGGGGCCGTCTCGGGGCCACCCCGCGGACCACAGCCTGGCGGGGAGAGCGAGGTCCGCGCCATGCTCCGTTGAGCCCGGTACCAGGTGGTGCAGATGGCCTAGTCAAACCTGGGCACTGTCGCCATGCGACACCACCCTTGACAACCATGGTGCTCCAGCACCGGATCGGTACAAACTTGCGCGGATGTCCACCGTCAGTCCATCGACACCCGAACGCGCACGGCGTCGGCATGGTAGTGCGCATGTGGGGCGCGCCGCCCGCCATGCTGGTCGGCTGCGTCCGCCGGGATCGGCACCGGAGCAGGTGGACGTCCTGCCGGGAGTTGCCCGGCGCATCACCTCGCTSCTTCCCCAGGGCCGCGGTCTGCCCATCGAGGACTGGACAGCCCGTCACACGTTGATGTGCCTGGTGCTGGCGATGCACCCGCCGGTCATCGTCTGTTACGCGATCTGGCGCGACCTGAGCCTCGTGCACGGCTTTCTGGCGGCCAGTCTGCCGGCGCTGCTGTTCGCCTCCGCGGTGGTGCCCGGCCGCCGTCGGGTCCGTGCCCTGGCCGCCAGCCTCGGGCTGTTGTGCTGTTCGGTCGTCCTCGTCCATCTCTCGGGCGGCCTCACCCCGATGTACTTTCACTTCTTCGTGGTCGTCGCATTGATCGCGCTCTACGAGGAGTGGACCGTCTACCTGCTGGCGATCGCCTTCGTGTTCGTCGCCAATCTGGCGATCGGCAACATCATCTCGGCCGACGGGGAGTTGCTGGACAACGCCTGGCTGGTGGCCGGCCTGCACGCCGGCTTCATCTTCGCCCTTGCCTGCGCACAGATGGTCTTCTGGCACTACAACGAGCAGTCCCGCCGCCGGGTGGAGCACTACCGGCAGCAGCTCTACGAGGGTCAGCAGAGCCTGATGGCCCGGTTGGAGGAGACCGACAGGATCCGCAGCGACCTGGTTGCGACGGTGTCGCACGAGTTCCGCACGCCACTGACCGGTATCCGCGGAAACCTGCTGACCATCAAGCGCCGTCGCGACCGGCTCTCGGACGCCCAGCTCGACGATCTGCTCGATGCGGCGGTGAACTACTCCGATCGCCTCTCCCGCCTGCTGGAGAACATGCTCACGGCCGCCACGGCCACCGGCACGGACGAGACCACCATCGCCGATCTGCCGGAGGTCGTCCGGCACGTGCTCGCCACGCTCTCGTACGCCGGGTCGCCAAGCAGCGTGACGGTGGATCTTCCGCCAGAGCTGCCGGTGCGGATGGYCCGGCAGGCCCTCATCCAGGTGGTCGCGAACCTCGTCGACAACGCGCTGGTGCACTCCTGGCCGGGAGCGCCGGTACGGCTCATCGCCGGCCGGGTGGGCGACGAGGTCGTCCTGCGCGTCCGCAATCCCGGGCCCGATCTCGACCCCGACACCATCCRCCAGCTCTTCGAACCGTTCACCCAGCGGGACAGCACGGCGACCCGCCCCACGGACGGGGCCGGCATGGGGCTCTATGTCGTGCGACGCCTCGTCGAGGTACACGGGGGACGGCTGCGGATGTCCTCGGAGAACGGCGAGATCATCGTCGAGGTGGACCTGTGGGCRGCGACCAGCCTGGCGGCGCTCGCGCCGGAGCCTGAGGCGGAACTACCGGTTCCGATGCCCCTGCCGCGCAGTATCCGGGTTGACGAGGAGCCGGGTAAGCCACGGCTTACCGGCGGGCCACTCGCTGGTTCCCGGGACGACATCCGCTCGTTGCCCATGGACCGTTTCGGCTGAGCGGGGCGGGAAGACCGTTCCCCGCGCCGGGCTGATCCCCGTGCGGGGCTGATCCCCGTGCCGGGAAGGCGCCGGGACCTGCCCCGCCGGCGGCCCGATGGTCAGGCGTTCAGGTCCTGGCCGTCGATGTCGATGTCGATGTGGGGGTCGGGGCCGGGGCGGACGCTGGGGGCTTGGTGCAGGCCAGGGTCAACGTCACCGTCGTGGAATGGCGTGGACGCTGTCCGGTGGGGGAGTACGCCGACACCTTGCTGGTCTCGCTGTTGCTGCATGACCCGTTGACCGCGGTGGAGGTGAAACCGGCGAGGGTGAGCTGCCACTTGGCGTCCGACTCGGTCATTCCGATGACGCCGGGTACCTGCGCGCAATCCTCAACCTGCAGGTTAATCGTGGCTGTTTTGGCAATCTTCCCCGACTTCGGGGACTGGTGCGCGACGGTGTCGACCGCACCGGCGCCGTAGCACCCGAAGGCCTTACTGAGGTTCGTGAAGCCCGCCGATTTCAGGGTGTTCTCCGCCGTGGTGAACGAGCTGCCCTCGGTGTTGGGAACGGTCGCCGTGCCGTCGTCGGTGGGTGACGGGGACGGGCTGCTCCGCGCCGTCGGGCTGTTCGTCGGCGTGGCCCCCGTGGGGCTGGCCGCAGGCGCCGTGCCGGCGCCGGGAGAGGGAGATCCCTTCGCGCTGGGCCGCGGGGTCGCCCCGCCCCCGGAGAGGCTCGTCGGGTTGACCCCAACGGCCACGCCCGGAGCGGCTCCGCTGGTTCCGAAGCCGGAACCGCCCGAGGCCGCCGCGGCGGACACCCCGCCGGGACCGTCCGCGCTCAGTTCCGCGCCGGTGCCCCCGCTGGAGGCGAGCGCCCAGCCGCCGGCACCGGCGACGAGGGCGACGACAAGGCCCGCACCCGCCGCGATCCGGCTACGCCGCCGCCGGTCGGCAGCCGCCCGCGAGGCGGCCGCGGCCCCACCGATCGGGGGGCCGGGTTGGTGGTTCGCCGGGATCGCCGACATGACTGTGTTCGTGTCCGCGGCCGGGGCGTCGGAGCGGGCCGGGACCCGCAGCGCCGGCTGCATGCCGGTCGGGGCGTCACCGTCCCACCCTCCCCGGCCGCCGGTGGCCGGGGCCATCCGGGTGCGCTCGACGCCGCCCTCCCGTCCACCGGCCTGCGTGCCACCGGCCTTCGTGGCGGTGGTCAGCGGACTGCCCGCGATCTGCGTGTGCTCCAGGTCGGACCAGGCGGCTGCGCCGACCGCGTCGCCCGCCCCGACCACGCATCCCGCGCCCCCCGCCGCGGCCACGGCGGCGGAGCGCACCACGCGCTGCGTTCCCGTGGCGGGGGAATGATCCGCGCTTCGGGCCGCGGACGCGCCGGCGAGTGCGGAGAGCTGGATTCGGTTGTCATGCTCGGCATGGCTGCCTGGCCTGGACGCGTAGCCGCCCCCCCAACGGCTGGCCTCGAGCGCCTCGACCAGGTCCTCGGCCGCGTCGGCGGCGCTCACGGGCCGCCCCCTCGGGGACTTGGCGAGCATTCCGGCCAGCACACCCCACACCGGCGCCGGCACACCCTGGATGGGCTGGGGCTGTTTTTCGCGGTGCGCCTGCAGGAGCTCGGCCGGGTTGGGGGAGTCGAACGGCGGYGAACCCGCGAGAAGCTCGTACAGCACGACTCCCGCCGAGTACACGTCCGCTGCCGGGGTGGGTGGCGCGCCCGTGCTCAGCTCGGGAGCCATGTAGAGCGGGGTCCCGATCGGCCCGGTGACGCTGGTCCGGGACGAACCATTGATCATCTGGGCGATCCCGAAGTCGGTCAGGCGCACGATCGGATGAGCCGGATCGGAAGTGTCGATGAGTATGTTCTCGGGTTTGACGTCCCGGTGGACGACGCCGGCGGCGTGCACGCTGTCGAGCGCCCACAGGGTGCCGACGACGAGCCGGACCGCCTCCTCCACCGGTCGAGGCCCGAACTCGCGCAGATGGGTCCGCAGGTCGGGACCGTCAACCAGATCCATGACTATGGCGAGCACGTCGGGTTCGTTCACCAGATCGCGTACGGCGACGAGATCCGGGCTGTCGAGGTCGATCAGAAGGTCCCATTCACGCAGGAAGCGCTCCACGATCTCGGGATCGTCGGCGAGCTCGGGGCGCAGCACCTTGATGGCCACGGGAGCACCGCCCGAGACGGCGGCGCCCCGCCAGACCTGGCCGGTCGTACCCTGCCCGAGTATCTCGTGCAGCACGTACCGCGAACCCAGTTTGCGCACCGCGCGTTGTCCCCTTCTTTGGCGCCGCCCGGGGCGGCCGAACCTACGACGGCGCCGCTGCGGGCGGCGGCGGCCCGTGGGCGGAGCCCGCAGCGTCATCCGGACGAGCGCACCAGTGCGCGGGCGAGCTGTATCGCTTGCACTAGATGCCAATACCCGCATGGGTCATCCGGCCTACTGTTCCGATCATCCGAGACGGACGACTCGAACAGGCTACGACGTAGGGCGGCGAAGCCGCGCGGCGGGGGATACCCCTGCGCGGTGGAGCCGCCGCCCGCCACCGGCAGATGTAGCCCGGGCAGTCGCGGGCGTGGGGTCCGAATGGGGGATTCAAAATGGCGAATGGCAAGAACGGCCGACGAAAAGGTCCGGTCGCGTGTTTTGTGGCCGGGGAAAAGTTGCGGTGGTCCACCGGTTGGTGGCCGACGTCCGGTGGCCGGCGGTTGGTGGCGGGTGGATGCAGGCGAGTGGATATAGACGAGTGGTGTGTCAGCCGACGGCCGGTGTCGAGAGCCGGGCCGCCGCGGCGAGGACCGCCGCGCGGTGCCGGCGCCCCGGCGACCGGGTGAGCCGCTCCACCGGTCCCGACAGGGACACTGCCGCGATCACCGTTCCCGTGCCATCGTGCACCGGGGCGGACACGGACGCCAACCCCCTCTCGCGTTCCCCGATGCTCTCCGCCCAGCCACGATCGCGCACCCGGCGGAGGACAGCTTCGTCGAACAGGGCTCCGGCGAGCAGTTCCGGCTCGGGATGCGCCGCGAAGGCGAGGAGGACCTGAGCACCGGACCCCGCGGTCATCGGGAGTGCGGCGCCGACGGGCACGGTGTCGCGCAGGCCGCTGGCGCGTTCGGAGGCGGCGACGCAGTGGCGCAGGGCCCCGCGCCGCACATAGAGCTGGGCACTTTCTCCGGTCACCTCACGAAGCTCGGCGAGAACCCGGCCGGCCCGATCCAGCAGGTCCCACGGCAAGGGGGTCGGGGTCCCCGCGGCGAGCCGCGGCCCGGAGACGAAGCGGCCGTCGGCGGTCCGGCCGAGCAGGCGGTGGACCTCGAGAGCCTGTGCCAGCCGATGCGCCGTCGCGCGGGTGAGCCCGGTTCGGGCCACCAGATCAGCCAGTGACGCCGGTCCCGCCTCGACGGCGGTCAGCACGAGGGCTGCTTTGTCCAGGACTCCGACTCCGCTAAGCTGTTTCACACATTGATACTGTCATCCCACATCATGAGACAACAAGCTGTGGGAGAGGGAAACTCATCACCACGCCAGAAGAGGGGAGAATGGGTTGCCCATGGGGCGCACACTTGCGGAAAAGGTCTGGGACGCCCACGTGGTGCGGCGCGCCGACGGTGAACCGGATCTGCTGTACATCGATCTGCACCTGGTTCACGAGGTCACCTCGCCGCAGGCGTTCGAGGCCCTGCGGCTGGCCGGGCGGCCCGTGCGGCRTCCGGAGCTGACCCTCGCTACCGAGGATCACAACGTCCCCACCACCGACACGCTGGCGCCGATCGCCGATCCGATCTCGGCGGCCCRGGTGGAGGCGCTGCGGAAGAACTGCGCCGAGTTCGGCGTGCGGCTGTACCCGATGAACGACCCGGGCCAGGGCATCGTGCACGTCGTCGGCCCCCAGCTCGGGCTGTCCCAGCCCGGCATGACGATCGTCTGCGGTGACAGCCACACCTCCACCCATGGCGCGTTCGGGGCGCTGGCCTTCGGGATCGGCACCAGCCAGGTCGAGCACGTCCTCGCGACCCAGACGCTGCCGCAGCGCAGGCCGAAGACGATGGCGATCACCGTGGCGGGCGACCTGCCCGTCGGGGTCAGCGCGAAGGATCTCATCCTGGCGATCATTGCGCGGATCGGTACCGGCGGTGGTGCCGGCCACGTCATCGAGTACCGCGGTGCGGCGATCCGGGCCCTGTCGATGGAGGGCCGGATGACGGTCTGCAACATGTCCATCGAGGCCGGCGCGCGCGCCGGGATGATTGCGCCCGACGACGTCACGTTCGAGTATCTCGCCGGGCGGCCGCGTGTCGCCACCGGTGCTGCCTGGGAGGAAGCGGTGGCCTACTGGCGCACCCTCGCCTCCGACTCCGACGCGGTCTTCGACCGGGAGGTCGTGATCGATGCCGCGAGCCTCACGCCCTACGTCACCTGGGGAACCAACCCGGGCCAGGCCGCACCGCTCGGATCGCTGGTTCCCGCGCCCKCCGACTACCCGGACGCGGCCGCGCGGGCCTCGGTCGAACGAGCGCTGACCTACATGGGCCTCACCCCCGGCACCCCGTTGTCCGACGTCACCGTCGACACGGTGTTCATCGGATCGTGCACCAACGGGCGCCTGAGTGACCTGCGCGCCGCCGCCGACGTGCTGCGCGGCCGGCGGRTGAGCGAGGGGGTCCGGGTCCTGATCGTTCCCGGCTCCATGGCGGTGAAGGCGCAGGCCGAGGCGGAGGGGCTCGACGAGGTCTTCCGAGCGGCGGGAGCGCAGTGGCGCAGCGCCGGCTGTTCGATGTGCCTCGGCATGAACCCCGACACGCTTCGGCCCGGCGAGCGCAGTGCCTCGACGTCGAACCGCAACTTCGAGGGCCGGCAGGGGCCGGGTGGGCGCACCCATCTCGTCTCGCCCGCGGTCGCCGCGGCCACCGCCGTGACCGGTCGGCTGACCGCTCCGGCGGATCTGTAGCGCGCCCGGCGTGGATCGTCGGTCCACGCACGACGGCGACCGTCGTTCATCCACGACTTCTTTGAGAGGGGAGCGTTTCCGCGATGGAGGCGTTCACGATTCACACCGGGCGCGCGGTGCCGCTGCGCCGCAGCGACGTCGACACCGATCAGATCATTCCAAGTGAGTGGCTCAAGCGGATCGAGCGGACGGGATTTGGCGCCGGCCTGTTCGCGCAGTGGCGCGCCGACGACGGCTTCGTGCTGAACGAACCAGCGTACGCCGCGGCGTCGATCCTACTGGCCGGCTCGGACTTCGGCACCGGTTCCTCGCGGGAGCACGCCGTCTGGGCGCTGCAGGACTACGGGTTCCGTGYCGTGCTCTCSCCCCGGTTCGCGGACATCTTCCGCGGCAACGCCCTCGGCAACGGCCTGTTGCCGGTGCAGCTGTCGGCTGAGACGGTCGAGGCACTCACGTCCGCGGTCGAGGCCGATCCCACGATCGAGATCACTGTCGATCTCGTCGCGCGCGAGGTCCGGGGCGCGGGGCTGGTGGCCACCTTCGACCTCGACGACTTCACCCGCTGGCGGTTGATGGAGGGGCTCGACGACGTCGGGCTGACCCTTCGCCACGAAGATATGATCACCTCTTTCGAGGCCGGTCGGCCCGCCTGGTCGCCGACCACCGCCTAACGCCCGGGGCTGTCACCCGGCCACCGGCGTCCGGATGCGCCGGTTCCCGAGCACCGCACCATCCGCGGGGACGGAGTCGGATCCGGTCTCGGTCGGGGGTTCACGGTGGTGCGTGTCGGATCTCACATTCAGGAAGGTGGGATGGGTGGCGGGTGCGCCGGGGGGGCGTTCCCCATCTCTGTGGGGATGAAGCGACTGTCGCGGCCGGCTTCCGGGTAGCTACCCATCGGAGTGGCATCAGCGATGTCGGGGGCATCCGGCTACCAAAGGGTGACATTGCGCCCAAACCAGAAGGCAATTCTCGCTACTGAACGTAATTAATCTGCCGAACGGGCTATGTCGCCCGGACCCTACGCATCCCGTCGCCCACCGGAGCGAACCCGTTGACGTGCGGGTTTGTGTGACGCGACACGCTCACGGGAATTGCCCTCGACAGTGGAGATGCCTACGGTGCAGCGCAGTGTGATGCCCGATCTGCTCCCCACCCCGCGCCCGCGGGGGGCGTCCGGAGGTTGTTGTGAACAAGTCCCAGTTGGTTGACCGCATCGCCCAGCAGATCGAGGGCGGGCGGTCGAACGCCACCAAGGCCGTCGACGCGGTGTTCGACGCCATTCAGGAGGCCGTCGCGAGCGGAGAGAAGGTGACCATCACCGGCTTCGGCGTGTTCGAGCGGGTGGAACGGGCCGCCCGCACAGGTCGTAACCCGGCGACGGGTGAGCCCGTGCACGTCGCTGCCTCGGTCGTGCCGAAGTTCCGGCCCGRCTCCGAGTTCAAGTCGAGCGTCTCGGCGAGCAACGACTGACCATCGGTGCGGGCGCCGGGCTTACCGGTGCCCGCGCCGCATGGCGTCGGCCATCAGGTCGTGCTGGTAGTCCGACAGGCGAACGTCGTCCGGCCCGGTCGTGCGTCGTTCCCAGCGGCCGTCGGACTGCAGCACCCAGGCGGACACCTCGTCGGAGAACGCATGGTCGAGCATCTGCCGCAGGGTGTCTCGCCGGTCCGGGTGCGGGACGCGCACGAGTGCCTCGATACGGCGGTCGAGATTGCGGTGCATCATGTCCGCGCTGCCGATCCAGAACTCGCCAGACGAGGTGAACTCGAGGACCCGGCTGTGCTCCAGGAACCGCCCCAGGATCGAGCGCACGTGGACCGTCTCCGACAGGCCCGGCACTCCGGGACGTAGGGCGCAGATCCCGCGGACCAGGCAGTGCACGGGTACCCCGGCGATGGAGGCGTGATACAGCGCGTCGATCACCTGTTCGTCGACAAGGCTGTTGACCTTGATGCGGATCCCGGACTCCCCGCCCCCCCGGGCAGCCTGGGCCTCGGCTTCGATCCGCTGCAGGATGCCGTCCCGCATGTGCTGCGGGGCGACCAACAGCGAGCGGTACTCCGTCTGTCGGCTGTAGCCGGTGAGGACGTTGAACRGGTCGGTGAGATCCGCGCCCACGCCCGGGTCGGCGRTCAGCAGCCCGAGGTCCTCGTAGAGCCGAGCGGTCTTGGGGTTGTAGTTGCCGGTACCCACATGGCAGTAGCGGCGCAGGCCGCCGCGTTCCTGGCGTACCACGAGGCAGGTCTTGCAGTGGGTCTTCAGGCCGATGAGACCGTAGACCACGTGGCAGCCGGCCCGTTCCAGCTCGCGGGCCCAGCGGATGTTGGCGCTCTCGTCGAACCGGGCCTTGATCTCGACGAGGACGACGACCTGCTTTCCCGCCTCGGCCGCGCCGATGAGGGCATCCACGATGGGGGAGTCCCCGGACGTGCGATAGAGCGTCTGCTTGATGGCGAGAACATGCGGATCGGCCGCCGCCTGCTCGATGAACCGCTGAACGGACGTGGTGAACGAGTCGTAYGGGTGGTGGACGAGGATGTCGCCCTCCCGGAGCACGCTGAAGAAGTCCGGTGTCTCGCCGTCATCGGTCGTSAGCCGCCGATGTGTGATCGGGACCCGCGGCGTATCTTTCAGCTCCGGGCGGTCGAGGTCGTAGAGAG
Source organism: Frankia sp. CcI156 (assembly GCF_001983015.1). Classification (NCBI taxonomy): domain Bacteria; kingdom Bacillati; phylum Actinomycetota; class Actinomycetes; order Frankiales; family Frankiaceae; genus Frankia; species Frankia sp. CcI156. The sequence continues at coordinate 98,231 of NZ_MOMD01000022.1, read as the reverse complement.
CCCACAGGGTCGACAGGTCGAGCAGGCCGGCGACCCGATGTACCTCGCGCTCGGTGATCTCCAGCTCCCGCATCAGCAGGGTGAGCAGATCATCATCGATGTCGGCGTCCACTTCCAGGCGGACGGCGGGACCGAACCGGCGCCGGGCGAGCTCGCGCTCCAGAGCCTGGAGCAGATCCTCCGCCTCGTCCTCCTCGACTTCGAGGTCGGCGTTGCGGGTGACCCGGAACAGATGGGAGTCGATCACTTCCATGCCCGGGAACAGCTGGGAGAGATGGGCAGCGATCACTTCCTCCAGCGGGACGAAGCATGCGCTCGCCTGGGGGGCCAGACCCCCCGGGACACCGGCCGTGTCGGTAGGCTCCACCGCTACGGGGACCAGCCGAGGAACGTTCTGGGGCACCTTCACCCGGGCGAAGCGGTCGACCTCCCCGCCCGGGTCACGGACCTGGACGGCCAGATTGAGCGACAGCCCGCTGATGTAGGGGAAGGGGTGCGCCGGATCGACGGCGAGGGGAGTGAGCACCGGGAAGATCTGTTCGTGGAAGTAGTGGTGCAGCTGATCACGCTGGGTCTCGGTCAGCTGGGGCCAGAACCGGATGCTGATCCCGGCATGGGCCAGCGACGGCCCCACCTCGTCGGTGAAGCATCGCGAATGCCGCCGGGTGACCTCGGCCGTCATCGTGCTGATGAGATCGAGTTGTTCCCGGGCGGTCAGCCCGTCGGCGGAGCGGACGGCCAGTCCCGTCGCCTCGCGTCGCATCAGCCCCGCGACCCGGACCATGTAGAACTCGTCCAGGTTGCTGGCGAAGATCGCTAGGAACTTCGCGCGCTCCAGCAGGGGCGTGGACACGTCCWCGGCGAGCGCGAGGACCCGGGCGTTGAAGTCGAGCCAGGACGCCTCCCGGTTGATGAAGCGGCCGGCGGGCAGGTCGGACGGCGCCGGCTGACGCGGCGCCTCCAGGGGCTCGAGCAGGCCACTGCGGGCCTTGCGCTGAGGCTGTTCAGGACGGGTCGCCATCAGCTCGCTCATGCCTGTAGATGGTGCCAGTCCCCGATGGACTCGGCAGCATCGATGTGGCATCTCTGGCAGCGGGGGCCGGGCGGGACCCGCATCGCCGGTCTGACCCCGATCCGGACACTGGCAGAGACCGCGYGGCACGCGAAGTATTCGCCTACTCTTTGTGATATAGCGATCACGCGCTACGGTGCCGAGAAGCGCCGTCGCGCTCGTTTGTACCTTATCGTGATGTAGCGGGCCGTTTCCGTGGTCCGGTCGGATCCCTCTGCCCCAGGCGGCCGACTGCCCCAGGCGGCCAGCACAGGGGGAGGAGGGCGGGACGAGGGATGCTCGTCGACGCCGCCGCGATCGCCGCGGGCCTGACCGCGACACTGAGTTGTGCCCGGGCCGGTCGCCGTCTCGGTCGAGTACGGGGCCGCTGGTTGGTGTGGCTGTCCTTCGCGCTGGCGACCTGGACGGTTGGACAGGCCGGATGGATGCTGCACCGCTGGGACGGGGCATCGGTCGGAGGGCGGACGGCGACGGATGCCGSGTATCTCACCGACGCCGGCCAACTCGCCATGCCGGTCCTCGCACTCGCCGCCTTCGCGGCTGTTCCCGCGGGTCGGGCGCGTCGATCACGACCGCGCGCGGGCGTGCTGGCGCCGGCAGGGATGGCCGGCCTCGCCGGGGGCACCCACCGCTGGCCGCCGAGTTCCTCGCGGCTCACCCGCGTCGCCGGGGCGGGCGGCGAGGGGGTGGCCGCCGCCTACCCGCGCGCCAGTCCGGCCACCGCGTTCGACGAGGTCATACTCGGCAACTCCCTGTTCCTGCTCGCCTGGTCCGGGGTGCTCGCCGGGATCGACGAAGTGGACTCCTCCCGCCCGCCGCAGCCGGTGGAGCATCTCCTCGCGGTTGCGCATCCGATCGTCGTGCTGCTATTGATCATCGCATTCCTGCACGTGGCAGGCTTCCGGCAACCGGTGGACCTGCCCGCCGTCGCGATCGCCGGAACCGGACTGGTGTGCCTCGCGGTCGCCGGCGTATGGATCGTTCAGCTCGACGGCAGGGATCCCACGATGACGGGTTCCTGCTCGGTCGCCGGTGCCCTGTTGATCGTCCTTGCGGCATCGCGTGCCGGCCGGGGGGACGGCCGGGAGAACGGCTGGGAGGACGGCCGCCGGTCTCGCCGGTGGCCCGTTCACGGCGAACTGCTCGGATGRCTGTGGCCGGCGGTCCCCTATGTCGCCGCGGCCGTGGTCGCGGCGCTTCTGCTGGGGCGGGCCCACGGCGGAGTCATTCTCGATCCGGTCGAGATTATCGGGGGTGCGACGCTCGTCCTCACCGTCCTCGTCCGGCAGCTGACGACCCTGCGGGTGAGTCAGCGGTTGGCGAGCCGGGTCGGCGAGGCCGAGCACGAGGTGCGGCACTGGACATCCCATGACCCGTTGACCGAGCTGGCCAACCGCACCCTGTTCCACCAGCGGCTCACCGACGCCCTCGCCGCGAGCCGCCACGACGGCCGTGACGTGGCCGTCCTGTACTGCGACCTCGACGACTTMCGGGTCGTCAACGACAGCCTCGGGCACGCCRCAGGTGATCATCTGCTGCGCGCGGTCGGGCAACGGCTACGACACTGCGTAGGCACGTCGGACACCGTGGCGAGGCTCGGCTCCGACGAGTTCGCCGTGCTGTTGGACGGTGGGCGGGAACTGCCCGAGACCGTCGCCGAACGGGTCCTGGCCGCGCTGCGCCAGCCGGCGCAGGCCGCCGGTCACCTCTGGCCGGTCCGCGGGAGTGTGGGGCTGGTCGTCGCGTGCCGGACCCAGGAGACCACCGAGGCGCTGCTCCGGCGGGCCGACACGGCCGTCCACACGGCAAAACGAACGGGAAAGAACCGTCTGGTGGTCTACCGGCCCGGACTGTGCCCGCCCAGCGCCGGCACGCACCTCGCCGACGCCTTGGCCACCGCCCTGCGCARGGGAGGACGGTCGGCCGGCTTCGACGTGCACTACCAGCCCATCGTGCGGCTGCGCGATCGCAGTCCGGTCGCCCTGGAGGCCCTCGCCCGATGGACGGAGYCGGGGCGTGGACCGGTGCCACCGGGCACCTTTGTCGCGGCCGCGGAGGACGGCGGCATCGTCGGCGCCCTCGACGACATGGTCCTCACCCAGGCCTGCGCGGAGGTCGCCGTGGCGTACCCGGCCTCGGCACTGCGGCTGCACGTGAACGTCTCAGCCAGCAGGATCGCCGACACCACGCTGCTCGACAGCGTCGCCCAGGCGCTGGCGGCCAGTCGGTTCGACCCGGGCAGGCTGGTGGTCGAGATCACCGAAACGAGCCGGATTGACGATCTGCGCGGCGCACGCGAGGTGTTGAACGAGGTTCGTGCGCTGGGGGTGGCGGTCGCGCTCGACGATGTCGGTGCCGGCCACAGCACATTGGCCGCCCTCCATCAACTGCCGGTGGACGTCGTGAAGCTCGATCGGACGCTGCTCGAACCACCGCCCAGGGACGGACACCGGGTGGCGACGATGCGTCGATCGATGATCAGTCTCGCGCACGCCCTCGGTGCCGTCGTCGTGGCCGAGGGCATCGAGCGGGAAGGACAGATCGCCGAGCTCGAGGAGCTGGGTTGCGAGCTGGGTCAGGGATACTTCTTCGCCCGACCTGGTCCGCTCGCGTCGCTCACGATCCGGCGCTGGGTTCCGCCTACGATCCCCGGTGGTACGGACAGCCCTGACTCCGCCGAGGTGCCCGATTCGCCGCCGGATCCGCCGGAGTCCTCCGCCACGAGCGGGGAGTGATACCCGGCGGTCAGCGCCGCCCTGGTGGCCCGGCCTACCCCCAGGTCCCGGGCCTGCGCCAGATCCGCCAGCGTGTCGACGTCACGTCGCAGTCCCGGTACCGAGCCACCGAGGGTTCCCGTCAGATCCACCGCTCCGGAGSGACGGTGCGTGGCGTGACTGTGTGGTCCGAATGCGGGCTGCAGGGTGGCGCCGGCCGACGCGGTCAGCAGAACGGTTCCCGTTCCGGTCGCGTCGGCGAGAACCGCTCGACGGTGCTGGCTCGCCTCGGACAGCGCCTGATGCAGCTCGGGGGGGCGCAGCGCGGGAAGGTCGGCGGAGAGGGCAGCCACCGCACGGGTGGGCCAGCGGGCCGAGGCCAGCGCGGCGCCGTGCACCAGAGCGGGATTGAGACCTCGGTCGGGTTCGTCCGGAATCACGACGAGCCGAGCACTCCTCGCAGCCGGGGAAAGATTCGGTTGATCTGCGCCAATATAGTGGGAATTGAGGAGAGTCGACAGGGCGTGGTCGGMCGTCCGATCGTTCGTTACGATCATCACGGCGCCGACCAGATCGGTCTCGGACTCAAGTACCGCCATCACCGTGTCCAAGGCCATCGCAAGGGCCAGCCGGCTCCGGTCGGGGCGGTCCAGCCGGGTCTTCGCCCGGGTGAGGTTCTTCAGCGGCAGCACGACCGTCCAGGACACTCCGTTTCGTGGGAGCCACACGAAGGCGACCATAGGCCATGCCGACCCCGCGGTGCGCCGGGTCCTGCGTGCGCGGGCTGAACGCCGGAGCCGTGGCGCGTCCCCGGCATGCGGCGCATCCTGCGTGGTACCCGCCAGATCGGCGTCTACGGTCAGAGTGAGGACGCGGCGGACGCGGCGCGATGCGAGGTGTCCAGCCGGCCGGGCGTCGATACCAGGCACRCGATCCATCCGGAGGGCACAATTATTGTCGATTCCCGCCACAAGGTAGAAAACGCCTCGATCGGTGGCGCCTTCCTCGTACCCATCGTCGGGGTCGCGATCACTCCCCCCGCTCGGCCGGACGTTTCCTGGGGAACCAGGTGAGACGGGCCGCGGTGCTTACGGCCGGGTCCTGGGGAAGTGTGTTCGCGAAGGTCCTCGCGGATGCYGGAGCACGGGTCAACCTGGTCGCCCGTGACCCTGAGATCGTCCGGGCGGTCAACACCCGCCAGKTCAATCCGCGCTATCTRCCGGCGATCCAGCTGCCGGACCGGGTGCGCGCGATGTCCGACGCGGGGGAGGCGCTGGCCGGCGCGGAGTTCGTGGTGCTGGCCGTACCGTCTCAGGCGCTGCGCTCCGTCCTCGCCGGATGGGCGCCCCTGATTGGGCCCGACGCCGTCTACGTCAGCCTGATGAAGGGGGTGGAGGTGGGCAGCCAGTTGCGGATGAGCGAGGTCATCACGCAGGTCACAGGCGTGTCGCCGGACCGGATCGCGGTGGTGAGCGGTCCGAATCTGGCGCCCGAGATCGCCGCCGAGCAGCCGGCGGCGACTGTGGTCGCCAGTACCTCGACGAGCACGGCGGAGGCCGTCCAGGCGGCGTGCTGGACGCCCTATTTCCGCCCCTACACCAACACCGACGTGATCGGCTGCGAGCTGGGCGGAGCGATCAAGAACGTCATCGCACTGGCTGCCGGCATGCTGGAGGGAATGGGCTTCGGCACCAACAGCCTCGCCTCGTTGATGACGCGCGGCCTGGCCGAGACCCTCCGACTCGGGGTCGCGCTGGGTGCCGATCCGATGACATTCGCGGGACTGGCGGGACTGGGGGATCTCGTGGCGACCTGCGGCTCCCCGCTCTCGCGCAACCGCACCTTCGGCGAGAAACTCGGGCGTGGCCTCACGCTCGCGCAGGTGGAGGCCGAACAGCAGCAGGTCGCCGAGGGGGTGCGCTCCTGCCGCCCCCTGCTCGCCATGGCCGATGACCTGGGCGTCGCCATGCCGATCACCCGCCAGGTCGAACGGGTCCTCTATGAGGGTCTTCCCCCGATGGAGGCCGTCAAGGATCTGATGAGTCGGGAGCCGGGCCCGGAGTACCGGCTCCGTCCCTGACCTGCGTGTCCCTGACCTGCATGCGCCTGGCCTGCACGCGCCTCACCTGCATGCGCCTGGCCCGGCAGCACCGTCGTTCCGGTCAGGTCGGGGCGTGGTCGGTGCCGGGGGCGAACCCACGGCCTGCGTGTCAATGAACGCTCCGATCGAGCGCAGCTTACCCACCGGGTCCTCGTAACCGCGTTCGAGGAAACGGGTCCCGCGGATGATGCTGGTGCCGTCGGCCACCAGCGCGGCCAGCACGTAGGCAAAGCCGGCGCGCAGGTCGGGGATCGCCAGATCACCGCCGGTGAGGGAGGTCGGCCCGCTCACGACCGCCGAATGCTCGAAGTCCCGGGACGCGAACCGGCAGGCCTTCCCACCGAGGCACAGGGTCGACAGGGCGATGTCGGCGCCCATCTCGGCCAGTTGTCTGGTGTATCYGAACCGGTCCTCGTAGATCGTCTCGTGGATCACGGAGGCACCCTTGGCCTGGGTGAGCAGGACGACCAGGGGCTGCTGCCAGTCGGTCATGAACCCGGGGTGTACGTCGGTCTGCACATGTGACGCGGTCAACGGCTGGGCCCGGAAGAAGGTCATGCCCCGCGGGGTGACCTCGAACTCGCCACCGAGCCGGCGGAGGTGGTTGAGGAAGGTCGCCAGATGTTCCTGGCGGGCACCGACCACCTCCACCCTGCCGTTGGTGGCCACCGCGRCCGAGGCGAAGGACGCGGCTTCGATGCGGTCGTGGATCGGGGCATGGGTGGCTCCCCGCAGTGCGTCGACCCCCTGCACCACGATCGTGCGGTCGACTTCCACGTCGACGAGGGCGCCCATCTGCTGCAGGAACATGATGAGGTCGATGACCTCCGGTTCCACCGCCGCATTCGAGATGACGGTCGTACCCTGCGCCCGGACCKCGGCCAGGAGCAGGTTCTCGGTCGCGCCGACACTCGGGAACGGCAGCGCGACATGGGTGCCGTGCAGACCCAGCGTCTTGACCTGGACGGAACGCAGCTGCTCGACGATCTCCGCACCCATGGCACGCAGGCCGGCGAGGTGGAAGTCGACGGGACGCTTGCCGATCCGGCAACCGCCGGGCAGCGGGATCACGGCTTCGCCGACGCSGTGCAGGAGCGGGCCCATCATCAGGATCGGTATCCGGTTGACCCCGGAGTAGGCCTCGGACAGCKACGCGTCGATGATCTTTTCGGTGGCGAGTCGCACAGTGTGCTCGTCCAGCCACTCCACCTGGGTGCCGAGTTCGGCGAGCATGCCCAGGACCACGTCGACCTCGGCGATCCGAGGCACCCGGGTCAGGGTGCACGGCTCTGGCGTGAGGAGGGTGGCGACGAGCAGCTTGGTGACCGAGTTCTTGGCCCCGGACGCTTCGACCGAGCCGGTGAGCGGAGCGCCGCCGACGATGCGATACCACCGTCGGTCCGTGCTGGTGGATGGTACCACTCCCGAGCTGTGCGCCCCCACGGGCTACCTCCACGGTGATGATGCGGATGCGTGACGTGCGTCAGGTCACGTGCGGCGGGGCGATTGAACCAGACGCCGCCGGCGCGGCCCGAGCCCGGCTCTCAGGCTGCTACCTACGGTGACGATAGCCGTGGTCTACCGGGCCGATCCCCGCGCCGAGCGGAAAGCCGCTGGCCAGGGCGCCACTGACGTAGGCCTTGGCGGCCTGTGCGGCCTCGACGTGACCACGCCCCTGCGCCAGGTGCGCGGCGATCGCGGAGGCCAGCGTGCATCCGGTGCCATGGGTGTGCCGCCGGTCCAGGCGGGGGCTTCGGAGGACGACCTCGGTGGTCCCGTCGGTGAGCAGGTCGACCGCGTCGCCGGGAAGATGCCCGCCCTTCACCAGCACCCAGCGCGGGCCCAGGGCGAGCATCGCCTCGGCGGCTCTGGGCAGGTCGGCGACGTCCAGCACCTCCACCCCGGTCAGCAGACGTACCTCGTCGAGGTTCGGTGTGGCGATGGTGGCRCGGGGCATGAGCTCCGTACGGACCACCTCGACCGCCTCCGGGGACAGCAGGGGGTCGCCGTGCTTGGAGACGCTGACCGGATCGACCACGACGGGTACGTCGAGCCGCGAGAGTTCGGCGGCGACCAGCGAGACCAGAGCCGCGGAGGAGARCATCCCCGTCTTCACCGCGTCGACCCCGATGTCCGCCACGACCGCTCTGATCTGGGCTCGGACCGCTTCCGGAGGGAGATCCCACACACCATGGACGCCCAGGGAATTCTGTGCCGTCACCGCGACGATCGCACTCATGCCGTGGACGCCGAGGGCGAGCATCGTCTTGAGATCTGCCTGAATGCCCGCGCCGCCGCCAGAATCCGATCCGGCGATCGTCAGTACGCGGGGCGGGGCGGAGCTCGGTTCCGGCGGCGGCTCGCTCCGGATGCTCCGAGCGTTCACGTGTCTCCTATTCTTCGCTCTGGGTAGCTGCGTCGTGGTTGCCATCACAACCGGGTACCGAGCCGGCCAGCTGACCCCCACGATTGGGGTTCCGGATGAGGCCGGGYGACCCCTCGGTCGGTCCCTGTCGGCCGATCTGAGCAAATTCCTCGACCTCGGAGGCTCTCATCCGGGCCGTTTGCCTGTTACCTTCTGTCGGCCCGTAGTTCTGCTCGACGGGCTGTCGACGTCCGACGAGGGAGCGTCTGTGGTCCACGCGTACATCCTTATCCAGACCGAGGTCGGCAAGTCCTCCTCGGTTGCCAAGGAGATCGAGCAGATCCCCGGGGTCACCCAGGCCGAGGACGTCACCGGCCCCTATGACGTCATCGTCYGGGCGGAGGCGGCCACCGTCGATGACCTCGGGAAGATGGTCATGGCGAGAGTGCAGTCGGTCGACGGCATCACCCGCACGCTGACCTGCCCGGTCGTTCACTTCTGAGCTTCTCCGCCGCTGAAGCTCCTCCGTCCCGACGTGGGTCAGGTCGGCTCCGGGACGGGGGACCCGGTGGGCGCTCCCGGCTCCCGGCTCGCGCCCACCGCCGGGGCCGGGCCACCGGTGACGTCGGTGGCGCGCCAGAATCGGGACATGGCCACCGGTGGTGAGCAAGCCGAGCGGGGCCGACGCCCGGCACGGGGCGGGCGCCGGCCGGGGCGGTCATGTCGGTATCCGGTGTTCGTCGCCTCGTGGGTCCTGCTCGCGCTGGTCGGATGCGGCGGTCCCGGATCGATTCGGCTGACCAACGTGCCGATTCCCGCGGAGTCGGTCCGTTCGTCGTGCGTGGACCTGGTCCACGATCTTCCCCCGTCGCTCGGGGACGACCTCGACCGCCGGACACTGGACCCCCCACAGGCCACGGCGGCGGCCTACGGCGCGGCGCCGGTGGTGCTCACCTGCGGCGCGCCCRGTCTTCCGGCAAGCTACCGTCCCGATGCGATGCTGTCCGCCGTGGACGATGTGGGGTGGTTCGCCGAGAACCTGGGCGGCACGACGGTGCGCTATTCCACCCCCACGCGGCAGCCCCAGGTGGTTCTCACCCTGCCCGCCGACRTGCAGGCGTTCGAGGTACTCGTCTCGGTCGCCCCCGCCGTGCGGGCGCACAGCAGGTCGACGACATCCTGAGACGAGCTCCCGGCCATTCCCGCCCGGCGGAACGCCTCCACGCCGTCACGGGCCCGGGTGGCGCAGGTGCCGGGCGGTCAGCGCAGCCCCGCTCCGTCGCGCAGGGCCAGCCTGACGAGCCGGTCCACCAACTGCGGATAGGTGACCCCGCTCGCCTCCCACATCCGCGGGAACATCGAGGTAGGGGTGAAACCGGGCATCGTGTTGACCTCGTTGATGATCACATGGTCGTCGGCCGTGACAAACATGTCAACCCGCGCGAGCCCGGCACAGTCCAGGGCCTCGAACGCCGCGATCGCCACTCCCCGGACCTCCTCCCGTACCGCGTGGGACAGGTTGGCCGGGACGTCGAAGTGGGTGGCGTCGGACATGTACTTGGCCTCGAAGTCGTAGAAGCCGGCCGAAGASGTGACGGTGATCTCGGCGGRCACACTYGCCTCGGCACCGGGGCCGTCTAGAATTCCGAGGACCCCGCACTCGATCTCGCGGCCGACGATCGCCGACTCCACCAGGACCTTGGGGTCGCTGGCGCGGGCTGCCTTGATCGCGGTGTCCAGGTCCGCCCAGGCCTCGACCCGGCTGATCCCKATACTCGACCCGCCGCGCGCGGGCTTCACGAAGACGGGCAGCCCCAGCCGTTCCTGGTCGGCCCCGGTGAGTGTGTCACCGGCTCGCAGGACGGCGTAGGAGCCGACGGGAAGGCCGGCGGCCCGCAGCAGTGCCTTCATGTGTTGCTTGTCCATGGCGGCCGCGCTGGCGAACACCCCGGAGCCGACGTAGGGCAGGCCGGCCATCTCCAGGAGACCCTGGACCGTCCCATCCTCCCCAAAGGGGCCGTGGAGCAGCGGGAAGACCACATCGATGTCCCCGGGAATGTCGCTGCTCCCGAGAGCGTCGCTGCTCCCGAGGGTGTTCCTGACAGAGTCGAGGCCGCCGCGGGGGCGGCACGGCAACAGACCGGGCGTCGTCGGATCCGCGGCCAGGACGACGCTCTCACCGTGGGCCGCGACGACGGCGGGCAGTCGGTCTCCCGTCACCGCGAGGGCGGTCGGGTCGTCCGGCAGCACGACCCAGCGGCCATGTGTGTCGATGCCKACGGGGACGACGTCGTAGACGTCACGATCCAGGGCTCGCAGTACACCGCTGGCCGATATACAGGAGATCGCGTRCTCGGTGCTGCGGCCACCGAACAGGAGGGCGAGCCGAATCCGACGCCTGGAGCCTGCCATGCCGGGACACTAACGGATCGGCGTCGGTGACCGGCAGCGTACCCGACGTGGATGTGGCCGCGCTCCGCCTCGACCTCCACGGGAGGCCTGTGTCCGGTGACGCCCCGTCCGGCCGGAGTAACGTCCGGCCCGGAGGGCTCAGGCGCGAGAGACCTTGCCCGCCTTGATGCAGGAAGCGCAGACGTTCAGCCGCTTGGGGGTCCCGCCCACGACCGTGCGCACGGTCTGGATGTTGGGGTTCCACCGACGGCGCGTGCGTCGGTGGGAGTGGGAGACCGACATACCGAAGCCCGGCCCCTTGCCGCAGACGTCACACACCGAAGACACGAGAAACACTCCGTCGAAGTAGTAGCCGAAGTCGAAGTAGTACTGGTCCCGGTAGGCGTGCCCGGGACGTCAGGGGAGTCAGAACCAGAATCGTACGCAACCCGCGACCCTGACGGCGCCGCCGGGGGACGCGCGCAGTGGCGGCCCGCTTGAGGTTACCCCACCTTCTGTGGTCCAGTTCTGTGGTCCAGATGATGCGGCGGGAGCCGGTGGGTCTCGGTACTGTCGGTGCTCCGGTGCACTATCGGTGATGTGGTCGACCTCGACACGCCCCTGAAGGCCCTCGTCGGCGCGCGTGCCGCCGCCCTCCTGGCCGATGGTCTGGAGTTGAGGCTGGTCGGTGATCTGCTGGGGCACCTGCCCCGCCGGTACCATGAGAGAGGCGAGCTGACGGACCTCGCGGACCTCGTCGTCGGTGAGACGGTTACGGTCCAGGCCCGGGTCGAGAAGACGGAACGCCGCCCGATGCGCGGCACCCGGAAGTCGATGGTGCGCGTGACGGTGACGGACGGCCGGCATTCACTGTCGCTGACCTTCTTCAATCAGAGCTGGCGGGAGCGTGACCTACGTCCCGGGACGACCGCGCTGTTCGCCGGCAAGGTCGACGAGTTCCGCGGGCAGCGTCAGCTGACCAACCCGGAGGTCCAGCTCCTCGAACCCGAGGAGAGCGGGGAAGCCGTCAGCGGTGCGCCGTTCGCGAACGCGCTGGTTCCGATCTACCCCGCCTCCGCCAAGGTGCCGAGCTGGACGCTGGCGAGGTGCGTCCGGCTGGCGTTGGACTCTCTCGATCCCGTCGAGGATCCGTTGCCGGACGATCTCCGCAGCCGGTACCGCCTGCCCGCTCTGGCCGAGGCCTTCCGGCTGGTTCACCAGCCCGCGAACCGTGGTGAGATCGCCTCCGGTCGTCGGCGCCTCACCTGGGATGAGGCTCTGGTGTTGCAGGTGGCGTTGGCCCAGCGGCGTCGTGAGGTGGAGGCGCTGGCGACAACACCCCGGCCGCAGCGTCCGGATGGTCTGCTGGCGGCGTTCGATGCCGATCTGCCCTTCCCCCTCACGACGGGCCAGCGCGAGGTGGGGAAGACGATCGCAGCCGAGATCGGTCGGCCCGTTCCGATGCATCGACTGCTACAGGGAGAGGTGGGTTCGGGCAAGACACTGGTCGCCCTGCGGGCGATGCTCACTGTGGTCGACACGGGCGGCCAGGCGGTACTCCTGGCGCCCACCGAAACTCTTGCCGCTCAGCACAGCCGAAGCCTCCGGGAGATGCTCGGCGATCTGGCCCGGGCAGGGGAACTAGGAGCCGATCATCGGGCCACGCGGGTGACGCTGGTCACCGGATCGATGGGAGGGCGTGCGCGGCGGGAGGCTCTGGCGGAGATCGCGGACGGTTCCACCGGTCTGGTGGTCGGTACTCATGCCCTGCTGCACGATGAGGTGATTTTTAACGATCTTGGTCTGATCGTCGTCGACGAACAGCATCGTTTCGGCGTCGAACAGCGGGACGCACTGCGAGCGCGTGGACGACGTCCTCCCCACCTTCTTGTGATGACCGCGACACCGATTCCCCKGACGGTCGCGATGACCGTGTTCGGTGATCTCGAAGTCTCCGAGCTCACCGAACTGCCAGCGGGACGCTCTCCCATCGGGACGTTCGTGGTGCCGGCGAGCCAGAGATCCTGGACGGATCGAATGTGGGGACGAATCCGCGACGAGGTGGCCGCCGGGCATCAGGCCTATGTCGTGTGTCCCCGGATCGGTGYGGGCGGGGAGGACGGGGGCGGGGAGGATGATCCCGCCGAATCCTCGGCTGCCGGTCCGGATTCGCGAGCGTCCCGACCAGCTGCGACAGTGTGTGAGGTGCTGCCCCTGTTGGTGGATGGCGAGCTTGCGGACCTCAGGGTTGAACCGCTGCACGGTCGTCTCGCACCCGGGCAACGGGAGGCCACCATGAACCGATTCGCGGCCGGCGAGGTCGACGTGCTGGTCGCCACCACCGTCATCGAGGTGGGAGTGAACGTACCGAACGCGACAGTGATGGTCGTCCTGGACGCGGACAGGTTCGGCGTGTCCCAGCTGCACCAGCTGCGCGGGAGGGTCGGCCGGGGCACCGCGCCCGGCTGGTGTCTTCTGCATACAGCGGCCGAGCCGGGATCCCCCGCCTGGGAGCGGCTCAGCGCGGTCGCCGCCACCAGCGACGGGGCGAAGCTGGCCCGTCTCGACCTCGCGCAGCGTCGAGAGGGCGATGTGCTCGGGGCCGCCCAGTCCGGCGGACGACGATCCCTGAAGCTCCTGGAACTTCTTCGTGATGAGGACCTGATCCGCGACGCACGCGAGGAGGCCGGTCGCCTGGTTGACGACGACCCCGGGTTGGACCGGCATCCCGCACTGCGCCGGCTGCTCGACGCGGTTCTCGACGACACCAGTGTCGCCTTCCTCGAGAAGGGATGACCGGGTGGCCCGATGACGCGCATCATCAGTGGAACCGCGGGTGGTCGGCGGCTCGTGGTTCCACCCGGAACGACCACCCGTCCGACCTCGGAACGTGCCCGTGAGGGGTTGTTCAACACCTTGTCGACCTGTCTGGATCTGCGGGGTGCTCGGATTGCCGATCTTTATGCCGGGTCTGGTGCGGTCGGTCTGGAAGCGCTGTCTCGGGGTGCCACTCATGCTCTTCTCGTCGACCGCGATCCGGTCGTGATACGCACTCTGCGGCGGAACGTGACAGCGCTGGGACTGTCGGGCGCGAAGATCGCGCAAGCCGCGGTAGAGCGTGTGGTGCAGAACACCTCGGATAATCCCTACGACGTGGTTTTCYTCGATCCGCCGTACGCGATGCRCGATTCGGAACTCGGCGAAGTGCTGTCAAAGCTGCTGGCGGCCGCCTGGTTGACTGCGGACGGTGTCTGCGTTGTCGAAAGATCGCACCGCTCGGGCCCGGTCGCCTGGCCTGACGGGTTGTGTGCGCTGCGCGACCGGAGGTACGGGGAGGGTGCTCTCTGGTACGGTATTCGATCATGAGGAGGGCAGCCTGTCCCGGTTCATTTGATCCGATCACCAACGGTCATCTCGACATCATCGTCCGAGCGAGCAGACTCTTCGACGAGGTCGTGGTCGCCGTATCGATCAACAAGAACAAGGTCACCTTGTTCACCGTCGACGAGCGGATGGAGCTCATCAGAGAGGCCCTGCGTGATCATCCGATGGCGCCGTCCAACGTCCTGGTGGATGCGTCCCACGGGCTGATCGTCGATTTTTGTCGGAGTAGGGGTATCCAGTCGATCGTCAAAGGACTGCGTGCGGTCAGCGACTTCGACTATGAGCTTCAGATGGCGCAGATGAACAATTCGCTTGCGGGCGTGGAGACTCTTTTCATGAGTACGAACCCGCAATATGCCTTTCTGTCCTCCAGTCTGGTGAAGGAGGTYGCGCGTTACGGAGGTGACGTGTCGGGGCTGGTACCGGATGTGGTACTCAAACAGCTCCGTGAGCGCCTCGCTCAGTAACCCCCGCCGGGTGKGTAGCCGCCGACCGACTTCCGCCGGGCTCTCCCGCCGTTCCGGACTGTCCGGGCTCCGGGGCCGGTCGCGGGGGGCGAGCGGCACCCGAGCGGCTTCCTAGGCGGAGGTCCGCCGCCCGCCGGGCTCGGGTGTCCGGAGATCCCGGCAGCCTGATCGGATCGTCCGCGGCACCGATCGGATAGGCTAGGAGACCGTAGTAGCTGACCGGCGTTGGTAGCTGACCGGCTTGGTAGTTGACCGKCTGGAGTCTGTTCGTCGATCCTCTGGGAGGGTCCGGGYCGCTGGGAGGGTCCGGGGTGCCGCTGGGAGGGTCCAGGGTGCCGCTGGGAGGGTCCAGGGTGCCGCTGACGTCGGGCTGCCTCAGTCGTCAGCGACGCCGGGTAGCTACACCACCACGAAGGCCCTGTTTCGGCTGGCCTTCCTGACATTGACGTAGATGTGAATTCGACTGCCGCCATGACTGGATCCCACTTTCGCCGTCGGACCMCGAGGGGTCCCCTTGTACTGGACACCCGTGAGCTCGGTCGTCGGCCCGGGTCGATGCGGCTTGTCCGGGCGCAGGCGGAACTTCCCGCCGATCTCGGAACCGAGATGATGTGGGTGCCGGCCGGCGCAAGCGTCACCCTGGACCTGCGTCTCGAATCGGTGATCGAGGGTGTCCTGGTCAGCGGGAGCGTCGTGGCGCCGCTTCGGGGTGAATGTGCGCGCTGCCTGGACGACGTGTCCGAGGTCAGCATGGTCGAGTTTCGCGAGCTGTTCTACTACCCTGACCGAGCCGTGGACCTGGGTGAYGACGAAGATGCTCGGGTACTGATCGATGATCATGCGGACATYGAGCCCGTGGTGCGGGATGCCCTGGTACTCAACCTTCCGCTGTCACCCATCTGCCGTCCGGACTGTGCGGGACTCTGCGTGGACTGCGGGGTGCGTCTCGACGATGTCGAGCCTGGACATTCCCATGCGCGATCCGACCCGAGATGGGCGGCGCTGTCCGCGCTGGCCGGCAGCGGAGCGACGGGAACCGAGAAGGGTCGCACCGACCCTCATGAGAGCAAGGAGAAGGAATAGTGGCCGTCCCGAAGCGGCGCACCTCGCGCAGCAACACCCGGTCCCGGCGTTCGCAGTGGAAGGCCAAGGTGCCGACCCTCGCAAAGTGCTCGCGGGGGCACGTGATCCGGCCGCACACCGTCTGTGGCACGTGCGGCCGGTACAACGACCGTCAGGTGCTTGACGTCTGACCCGGTGTGACACGTATCGCCGTTGACCTGGTGGGGGAGGGGTTGCCTTCCGGGCCTCTCCTCGAGGCATTGCCCAGTGCGCTCGGCGCCGATCCGCATCTGGTGCTCACTCTGGTGACATCCGGTGATACCGTCCGGGATGACCTTGCTCGGCTGGGAATTGTGCCAGGCGAGCGCGTCCTGCTCGCCACGGCCGCTCGCAGCGTTTCGGCGGGCCCGGAGGCATTGCGTGAAGTGCGAGCACGTCGGGACTCCGGCGTCCKGGTGGCGGCGCGCCTGGTCCGTGACGGACATGCCGATGCGATGGTCTCGACAGCCCCGGCCGAAGCYGTGGTCGCCTCGGCTCAGTTCACCTACGGTCTGCTCCCCGGGGCGACACGGGCCACTCTCGCCTCGATTGTCGGCGGGGCGAACGCCCCCGTCGTGCTGTGCGACGCGGGGGCGACGGTTGATGTGACGGCGGACGAACTCGCCCAGTTCGCGGTCGCGGGCAGTGCATACGCCGCGGTTCGCTTCGCCGTCAACGCTCCCCGAGTCGGGCTTCTGACGGCGCGTCCAGCGCTTCCCGACACCTTGCGACGAGCCGCCGACGAGCTGCTCCGATCGCTCGATCTGCACTATGTCGGCCCGCTGACGGCTGATCGGCTCCTCGCGCCTTCGTGGACGGGCGAGCCGGGCGACGGCCAGAAGATCGATCATCGCCGTGGAGTTGACGTGGCGGTCACCGACGGATTCACCGGAGATGTCCTGATGTCCGTCATCCGCGGGATGCGATGGTGGGAATCTCATCGGGGTACGGGGCACCTGTCCAGGGCCGGTCTGGATCCGGGATGGGGAACGTTGGAAGATCCTGATGTGCGGGGGGGAACGATCGTGCTGGGGGTCGATGGTGTCGCGGTCCACGCGGAGCGGGCACCGGATGAAGCCGGCRACAGCCAGGCAGTCGGGCTGCTCGCGGCGCTGAGGGCGGCGTCGGTCGCGGTCCATGCGGACCTGGCCTCTCGGACCAGAGCGGCGATGGCGATCTTGGTGGCGCGTCRCCGGGCCCTGGCCGGGCTGGTCGGATGACCCGCCAGCTGCCACCCCCGCCGCCGCGGGACGGCCTGATCGAGGTACTCGAGGTCGCCATCGACCCCGAGCTGCTCGACCGCGCCCTCACACACCGCTCCTATGCCTATGAGAAGGGCGGCCTGCCMACCAATGAACGCCTGGAGTTCCTGGGCGATGCGGTGCTCGGTCTGGTGGTGACGGCGGCACTGTTCATCCGCCACCCGGATCTTCCCGAGGGGCAGCTCGCCAAGCAGCGGGCCTCGGTTGTGAACATGCGGGCTCTCGCGGACGTGGCACGGGGGATMGGACCCACCGGGCTCGGTCCGTACCTGCTGCTGGGCCGGGGCGAGGAGACCACCGGGGGGCGCGACAAGGCGAGCATTCTCGCCGACACCCTCGAGGCCATMATCGGGGCGGTCTATCTGTCCTCAGGCCTCGACGTGGCCTCCGGTTTCGTGCACCGTCTCTTCGATCCCTTGCTGGACGAGGCCGCCGGCCGAGGCGCAGGGCTTGACTGGAAGACCTCACTGCAGGAACAGACGGCGGTGCTGGCTCTCGGGCCGCCCGAATACATCGTCGAGGAGGCCGGTCCGGACCACGCGAAGCGATTCACCGCCTACGCGAGGATCGCGGGAGAGCCACTGGGCGAGGGCGAAGGGGGAAGCAAGAAGGAGGCCGAGCAGCGGGCGGCCGCCGCGGCTTTCGCGGTTCTCGAGGAACGGTCAGCCTTGGGGCGGGAGGACGGTTCGGGCGCGGACGTCGCCGGCGGAAATCACGAGAAGTCCGCCGTCGGCAGCCTTGATCACGATCAGGTCTCGGGTCTGTGAGAGTGGCTGATCATCAGCTGCCCCGATTCGCTTCCTGGGCGCTGGCGACAGGCTCGGTGGTGGCAACAGCTTCAGTGGTGGCAACAGCTTCAGGGGTGGCAACAGCTTCATCGAGCCACGTCGAGGGTCCGGTGTCATCCCACTGACCCGACCCGACGACCGGAGATCATGCCAGAACTCCCCGAAGTAGAGGTTGTTCGCCGCGGTCTGGAACGTGGTGTCGTCGGTCGCGTCATCGCATCGGTTGACGTCCACCATCCTCGTGCGGTGCGCCGTCATCTGGCCGGTGCCGCCGACTTCTCGGCGCTGCTCGTCGGCCGCCGGATAACGGCGGCACGACGCCGCGGCAAGTATCTGTGGCTGGTACTTCAGCCGCCGGTAGACCATGCGGCGTGCGCTCCGGTGGTTCCAGAAGAACCACCGGAGGAGGAATCAGCTGCCGTGCTGGCCGAGATGTCTCCGCCCGCCCTGCCCCCAGGTCATCCGGCTCAGGGGGATGCACTGATCGCCCATCTCGGGATGAGCGGACAGTTGCTCGTCGTTCCACCCGCCACCCCCGACCAGAAGCATCTGCGGATCCGGTTCGTCTTCACGGACGGAGGACGCGAACTGCGATTTGTGGATCAACGCACCTTCGGTGGCCTGGCGGTCGCAACGGGGGAAGCGGATCTGCCTGCTCCCGTCGCGCACATCGCCAGGGATCCTCTGGATCCCGCCTTCGACGAGCGGCTCGTCACGGAGAGGATGCGTCGACGCCGTACCGGCGTGAAGCGGGCCCTGCTCGATCAGACACTTGTCAGCGGGGTCGGGAACATCTACGCGGATGAGGCCCTGTGGGCCGCGAAGCTGCACTACGCGCGGCCGACCGAGACCCTCACCCGGGCGGAGGTCGGCAGGCTGCTGGGTTGCGTGCGGACGGTGATGATCGCGGCTCTTGAGGTGGGCGGTACGTCCTTCGACCGCCTGTACGTGTCGGCGGACGGAGTCAGCGGGCTGTTCGAACGGTCGCTACAGGTGTATGGCCGCGCGGGTCGGCCGTGCACACGATGCGGAGACGCGGTGCGCCGGGACGCTTTCATGAACCGGTCGAGCTTCACTTGCCCCACCTGCCAGCCGCACCCAAGACGGGCCAGGTGGTAAGGTTCGATCACACGTTCGAATCCMGCGGCTCTCGGGTGGGGTGCCGGGCGTGGCGTCCGCGATAGTCGGGTGGGGAGCCAGACCTGCCGCGGCGTTCACAGTTATCGCCTCGTCCAGGACCGAGACCGGGCTGCCGGGATCGGTGAGGCATCATCCGGCACGTCGGTTGGCTGGCCTGCCCCCGACGCGACATGGACGGAGACGCGATGAATCCGGATGCCCTGCTCGGTCGTATACGGAAGCTGTTGGCGATGGMGGAGGCGGAGGGGCTGAGCGAGGCCGCYCGCGAAACCTATAACAGCAAGGCGGCCGAGTTGATCGCCCAGTACGGGATCGACCGCGCGCTGGTCGAGGAGGCGTCGCCGCACCGCGTCGAGGCGGCTGACCTGGTGGTGGCCGTCGATCCGCCCTATGCCCGRGACAAGATCTCGTTGCTCGCGGGCATTGCCGCACCGCTTGGTTGCCGGCTCGTGTACCGGACCGAGCAGCGTGCAGTGGGGACGGGGCACTCCGCTCATCTGTTCGGGATGGATGCGGATATCCACCGCGTGCAGATGTTGTTCACCTCGTTGCTGGTCCAGCAGGCACAGGGATTGGCCCTCGCCCGTCCACCACGCCAGGAGGACCCGCGGGCGTTTCGTCGGTCGTGGATGGCAGGCTTCGCGGTGGCGGTGGCGGRGAGACTGACCAGGACGGAGCGGATGGCCCGGGAGCGGGCGCAGAYCCAGCAGACGCAGACCCGGGAGAACGGATCGGACCGGCCCTCGACGACGCCGTCGGTGGCCGTCGTCCTGGCGAATCGAAGCCAGCGGGTGGACGCGCACCTGGCAAGAGCCTATCCCAGGTTGCGAGCGCCAAGGACACGCCAGCTCTCTGGGAGCGGCGGTCGTGCGGGCTACCAGGCCGGCGAGCGGGCTGATCTTGGCCTGGGTAGCCGGGTGTCCAGCCGCGTCTCACCGGCGATCGGCATGAGGTAAATCGTATGGGTAGTAGTTACGCGTGGTACTGACTACTGCTTGCCGCCCGGCAGATTGGGCACCGCTGTCTGGGTAGGCCCTGCGGTACGCGGCGGGGCGTAGCCAGGACCAATAATCTTGTCTGCGCTGTCGACCGGCTCCGGGGTGACCTGGCGGTCACCATCGGTGCTCGCGCGTGGGACGGGTAGTGTGCCGCCGTCCTGAGAGAAGTTCTGGCCGCAACCGCTGAGAAGGAGTGCCGAGCCGAGAGCTCCACACGCGAGTAGCACGGCAGCGGACCGGCGGCGGAAACGTGGCCGGTCCGGCCGTTCMAGCCGATGATCACCCTGCCGCCGTGTCTCTTTCGGCCGGCCTGCCATGTCTGGGAAGTATGTGGTATCCACAATGGCCAGTACCCTACCGTGCTGATGAGCGATGTATCCGCGGAGCAGAGGGAGTCCGGACACGCCGTGGTCCGATTCACTGCCCGGGTCGCCGGCCTTGTCCAGGGCGTCGGCTTTCGTGACTACGTGCGTACCCGGGGCCGGCGCCTGGGCCTGGTCGGATCCGCCACCAACCTCCCGGACGGGGCGGTCGAGGTGGTCGCGGAGGGGCCGGAGCCGGCCTGTCGTGACCTTCTGCACTTGTTGATGACGGGTCACACCCMTGGGCGGACGGACAGGGTGGAGGCTGTGTGGCAGGTGGCGCAGAGTGATCTGACCGACTTTCGACGAAAGTGACTGGTTGCAGACGCTGCGTTGTCGGAACTGTCGTGGGTATGACCGTCCGCTTTTTGCATGTTCACCGGACCGGCTCGGGAGCATGTGGCATGCTCTTGACTTTCGGTCACTCGACATGGGAGCCTGGAGTCATTGTTTGGGGCGCACTCTGATCTGTTCGGATCTTGTGCTGTCTGACACCCACTAGGTCACTCATCGTGGAGGACCATCACTATGGCGAAGGCCCTTTTTGGCCACGTCGGTTCCGGCGGCGACTTGCGTCTCTCTTGCGAGGTGCGTCGGCTTCGTGCCCGAGTAGCGGAGCTCGAGGCAGAACTGGCTCGARTACGTGAGGTTAACGAGGCGTTGGTGGGTGGTGTCGACGTGCCGGAGKATGTCCGGGCGCTCGACGCCGAACCGGCGTTCAGCTGAGCTGGCGGGGCGTTCCTCGGGGAGGCGCCCCCTCGTAGTGGGTATGCCCGGTTACGTGGGCAAGACTCCGTTTCTACGGGCGTCATGATCGCTGAGATCGTCGAATCGGTCGTTTTCCCGGCTGGCTCGTCCCTGCCCAGTGATGTTGCCCGTGTGTCTCGGATCACTTTGGCGGCTCTATGTCCAGGAAGAGCCGGGCAACCTCACTCCCCGCCTTCTTCGTACTTTTTTCGGAGCGTAGCCTGCTGGGTGCTTCGGGTGGCCGACTAGGATGGCTCTGTCGAACGTCGGCTGAGTCCGGCCATCCCGGGTCGAGCCGGTGAACCCTTCCAGCGCTCCGGAGACTGGTGCATCTCAAGAACCTGACCCTGCGGGGCTTCAAGTCCTTTGCGAGCTCGACCTCCCTGCATCTCGAGCCGGGAATAACCTGCGTGGTCGGGCCCAACGGGTCGGGCAAGAGTAACGTCGTTGACGCCATCGCCTGGGTACTGGGGGAGCAGGGTGCCAAGGCCCTGCGTGGCGGCACTATGTCCGATGTCATCTTCGCGGGCACGCCCGCTCGCCCGGCCTTGGGGCGCGCCGAAGTACTCCTGACGATCGACAACTCGGACGGCGCGCTCCCCATCGAGTACACCGAGGTGACCATCGGGCGACTGATGTTCCGCAGCGGCGAGAGCGAATACACGATCAACGGTACCGGTTGTCGCCTGCTGGATATCCAGGAACTGATGAGCGACTCGGGTATCGGCCGAGAGTTGCACGTGATCGTCGGCCAGGGCCAGCTCGACGCGGTCCTGCACGCGCGCCCGGAGGATCGCCGTGCGTTCATCGAGGAGGCCGCCGGCGTCCTCAAACACCGTAAACGCAAGGAGAAGGCACTCCGCAAGCTCGAGGCGATGTCGGCGAACCTCACCCGCCTCACCGATCTGTCCGCCGAACTGCGTCGGCAGTTAGGGCCGCTCGGTCGGCAGGCGGAGATCGCCCGTAAGGCCGGTGTGATTCAGGCTTCGCTACGGGACGCCCGCCTGCGCCTTCTCGCCGACGATCTCCATCGTGCCCAGGTCGCGATCACCTCCGACCTCGCGGACGAGGAGGCATTGCGGGCGCGGCTGACGACCACCGAGGCCGCTCACGCCGCGGCCGCCCGCCGTGAGGAGCAGCTGCAGGCCGACCTGACGGCGATCATTCCGCGCGCCACCGGCGCCCAGGAGACCTGGTACGCCCTGGCATCCCTGCGGGAACGGCTGCGGGGCACCCGTTCCCTCGCCGTCGAACGGGGTCGCCTGTTGCGTGCCGCGACCGACGACGTACGTGGGCGCCGCGACCCCGAGGAACTGGAACAGGAGGCCACGGCGGTCCGGGAGCAGGAAATCGCCCTCACCGAGCGGCTGGAGCGTGATCGGGATCTGCTCGCCGAGGTGGTCACCAGGCGTGCCGATCTCGAGGCCGCGCTCGCTCAGGAGGAGAAGGAACTGATCGCCGCGGCACGCGCGGCGTCTTTTCGCCGTGAGGAGATCGCGCGCCTTGCCGGCCAGGTGGAGGCCGCCAGGTCCCGTGCCACCAGTGCCGAGAACGAGATAGCACGGACGACCGAGGCACTCGACGCCGCGCGGGAGCGGGAGACCGAGACCTCGGCGTCACGTTCGGCCCTCGAGATCGAACTCTCTCGGATGGAGAGCGCACGGGAGGATCTCGCCGAGCAGCACAGCGCGGCCGTGGYAGTGCATGCCGCTGCCGCCGAGCGGCTCGAGGTCCTGCGCGGTGAGGAGCGTAGCGCCGAACGTGACCGCGCATCCTGGGCCGCGCGATGCGACGCGCTGCACCTCTCCCTCTCGCCGGCCGACGGAGCCGCGGCACTGTTGAGGGCTGCTACCGGCGCGCAGACCGGGCAGACCGCCTCGAACACGGCGGAGGACTCGGCTCCGGCACTGGATCCGACCCTCGAGGTGATCGGCCGGCTGGCCGGCGTCCTGAGCGTGACCGCCGGCGCGGAGGCGGCCATCGCCGCGGCGCTGGGCCCGGCGGCGGACGCCCTGCTCGTCGGCACGTCGGGGGATGCCATGGCGGCCTTTGCGTGGCTGCGGGAAACGGATGCCGGCCGAGCAGCGCTGGTGGCCGCCGTCACCGTCGCGGATGAGCCTGACGCCTGCGCCGGCCCTGACGCCTGCGCCGGCCCTGACGGCAGCGCGGCGATCGTCCCGGGGGCGGCCAGCGCCGACGGTCCGCTCCCGGCCKGTGCCGTTGCCGCGCTGGACCTGGTGGAGATCGGTGACGATCGGTTCCGTACCGCCGTGTCGTCCCTGCTCGCCCGGACTGTCGTGGTCGAGGATCTGGCGGCGGCCGAGCGGGCCACGGCGTTGCGCCCCGACCTGCGGGTGGTCACCCGCGCCGGCGACGTCATCGGTGCCCCCCTCTCTATCGGTGGCAGCGCGAACCCGCCGTCCGCGATCGAACTGCAGGCCGCGGCGGACGAGGCCGAGGCCGGCGTGGCGGAGGCGACCCGTCGCGTCGAGTCCGCCCACGAGGCGTTCGAGCCCGCGCGTGCCGAGGTGACCCGGGCCCGTACCGCCATCGACGCGGCACTGGCGGCGCTGCACGGGACCGATGCCCGGCACCGGGCGCTGTCCGAGCAGATGGCGCGGCTCGATCGTTCGGGAGGGGCCGCGGCATCCGAGATCGCCCGGTTGGAGGGCGCCCGATCACGGGCCGAAACAGCCCGTGATCGGGCATACGGAGCGTTGACCGAGCTCGAGGCGTCGCTCGCCGCGACATCGGAGCAGCCGGAGGCGGGGGAGCGGGCTCCGGATGAACGAGACCGGCTCGTCGCGGCTACCTCCGCCGTGCGCGCCGCCGAGGTCGAGGCCCGGTTGGCCGTCCGTACCAGCGAGGAGCGGGTGCGAGGCCTGCAGGGACGCGCCGACGGACTGATCCGCGCGGCGGCGAACGAGCGGGCGGCACGGGCCGCGGCGGCCCGTCGGCACGAGGTCCGCGAGCGGCAGGCGGCCGTCGCGACGGCGATGGGGGATGCGGCTCAGGTCGCTCTCGACCGACTGGACCATTCGCTGGCTCGCGCCGCGGCGGGGCGGGAGGAGGCCGACGCACTGCGCAAGGCCGCCGAGACGGAGCTGGTCGGGGTGCGTGACCAGGGGCGCGCTCTGGCCACCGAACTCGCGGCGCTGCGCGACGCCGCCCATCGCGACGAGCTGGCCCGAGCGGAGAAGCGGCTGCGGGTGGAGACCCTGGAAGCCAAGGCTCTGGAGGAGCACGGTATCGACGCCGATGACCTGGTGGCCGAGTTCGGCCCGGACACGCTGGTCCCGCCGGATGAGCCCGACGGCACCGCGGCGCCGTTCGATCGAGCCGAGCAGAGCGCCCGGGCCGCCACCGCGGAGAAGCAGCTGGCCCGGCTGGGGCGGGTGAATCCCCTGGCCCTCGAGGAGTTCGCCGCGCTTCAGGAGCGGGCCGCGTTCCTGTCCGCGCAGCTCGAAGACATCAAGAGCACCCGCCGGGATCTTCTGCTGGTCGTCGAGGAGGTTGATCTGCGGGTGCGTGAGGTCTTCGCCGTCGCGTTCGCGGACACCGCCCGTGAGTTCGAGATCGTCTTCTCGACGCTGTTCCCGGGCGGTGAGGGCCGGCTGGTGCTCACCGATCCTGATGACATGCTCACCACGGGCATCGAGGTCGAGGCGAGGCCGCCGGGAAAAAAGGTGAAGCGTCTGTCGCTGTTGTCCGGCGGGGAGCGTTCACTGACCGCACTCGCTCTCCTGCTCGCGATATTCCGGGCCCGCCCTTCGCCCTTCTACGTGCTCGACGAGGTCGAGGCAGCTCTGGACGACCGCAATCTCGGCCGACTGCTCGAGGCCGTCGAGGGTCTGCGTGAGAAGTCGCAGCTGATCATCATCACCCACCAGAAGCGGACGATGGAGATCGCTGACGCCCTGTACGGCGTGGCCATGCGGGGCGACGGGGTGACGACAGTGATCAGTCAGCGGCTGCGGGAGCGGGCGGCGCTCTGACGCCGCCGCCCTCCCGCCGGGCGAGCGCCACGGCCTTGTGGCGTCATCTGTCAGGATCGGTACGTGGAGCTCCTCATCCTGATCGTCGTCATCACCGTCGTCGTACTGGCCACCGTGGGCCTGGTGGCCGGCACGGCCCTGCGTCGACGCCCCCGCCGATCCATCGAGGAAGGCCCGCGCCCGGGCGCCGACTACCGTCCCGGGGTCGGTGACGACGCCGAGGTACCCCGCGATTCGGCGACCAGGACGGTCGACGACATCGGTCTTCCCGATGTGCTGCCGCCATCCCCGACGGAGAGCGATGGCGTCGGCGCCCCGCTCGCCGAGATACCGGCCGCGCCGGGGATCCCGGTCCAGGAGCGGATCCCACCGGAGGCACCGCCGCCGGCAGCCGGCCGCCTCGTCCGGCTGCGCCTGCGGCTGGCTCGTTCGCAGAACGCGCTCGGTCGCGGACTGCTCTCCCTGCTGTCCGGCGACAATCTCGACGAGGACGCGTGGGAAGACGTGGAGGCGACCCTGCTCCTCGCCGACGTCGGGGTCACGGCGACCACCGAGCTGGTCGCCGCGCTGCGGGAACGCACGAAGGTGCTCGGTGCCCGCACGCCCGCGGATGTGCGGGAGATGCTGCGCGACGAGCTGCTCGCCCAGATCGGTACGACGACCGACCGATCGCTGCGCACGACGGCCCCGGATCGTCCCGCCGTCGTGCTCGTCGTCGGTGTCAACGGCACGGRCAAGACCACGACCTGTGGAAAAATCGCGCGGCTGCTGGTCGCGGACGGGCGTACGGTCGTGCTGGGCGCGGCGGACACGTTCCGTGCCGCGGCCGCGGATCAGCTTCAGACCTGGGGTGAACGGGTCRGCGCGATCACGGTCCGCGGGGCCGAGGGGGGTGACCCGGCGTCGGTGGCGTTCGATGCGGTCCGACAGGGCACGCAGAGCGGCGTGGACACCGYGTTGATCGACACCGCCGGCCGGCTGCACACCAAGGCAGGTCTGATGGACGAGCTGGCGAAGATTAAAAGAGTGGTGGGCAAGCACGGTCCGGTCGACGAGGTGCTGCTCGTGCTTGACGCCACGACCGGTCAGAACGCGCTTGTCCAGGCGCAGGTGTTCACGCAGGCGGTTGATCTCACCGGAGTCGTGCTGACCAAGCTGGACGGTACGGCCAAGGGCGGGATCGTCATCGCCGTGCAGCGCGAGCTCGGTATGCCGGWGAAACTGATCGGCTTGGGAGAGGGTCCAGACGATCTTGCTCCCTTCGAGCCGGAGGCGTTCGTCGACGCGCTGTTGGGCGAAGCCGGCTGATCGATCGAGTGGCCGCCGGATCGACGAAGACCACAACGTGCTCAGCGTCAAGACCTTCCGGTCGTTCGGCATGTGACCTAAGCTTCATCACTGAGCGGAGCTGTGGGGCTCCGCGGTCAGCCGCGACATGTTCCTCGGTGTTCTCCTGGCTGGGGGGTGAGCGTCCGGCGAGGCGTCTCGCCCTCCTCAGCGCAGAGGGCGGACCCGGCAGGTGAATGACCAGGCCGGCGTCCGTGCGGGCATGCCTCGCCGGGCCGCGCACGTCGCGTCCGCGTCGATCGGCCGATGCGTGACGCCGTCGGTTGATCGGACACGGGGGTGTGCTGCCTTCGTCGTCGGGTGCGTACGCTGGTCCCTGCGGTCCGTCTGCGATCTCGGAGTGTGTGCGCGTGTTCGACACCCTTTCCAGCCGCCTCGACAAGGTCTTCGCGTCGCTGCGTGGCAGAGGGCGCCTTACCGATGCCGACATCGACGCCACCGCGCGGGAGATCCGGGTGGCTCTGCTCGAGGCGGACGTCGCGCTCCCGGTCGTCCGTGGCTTCGTGGCCGCGGTGAAGGAGCGTGCCCGCGGCGCCGAGGTCAGTGCGTCGTTGAACCCTGCCCAGCAGGTAATCAAGATTGTCAATGAGGAGCTCGTCGCGATCCTCGGCGGCGGCACGACGACGCTGCGGTACGCCAAGACCCCGCCGACGGTGATCCTGCTCGCCGGCCTGCAGGGAACGGGTAAGACCACCCTGGCCGGCAAGCTCGGGCGCTGGCTCAAGGCTCAGGGTCACACCCCGCTGCTGGTCGCGGCCGACCTGCAGCGTCCGAACGCGGTCAACCAACTGCAGGTGGTCGGGGCGCGGGCCGGGGTGGAGGTCTTCGCGCCCGAGCCCGGCAACGGGGTCGGGGATCCGGTGCGCGTCGCGCGCGACGCGCTCGCGCACGCGCACCGGCAGGTCTTCGATGTGGTCGTCGTCGACACGGCCGGGCGGCTCGGCGTCGACGAGGAGATGATGCGGCAGGCGGCCGACATCCGCGACGCCGTCTCACCGGATGAGATTCTCTTCGTCCTGGACGCGATGATCGGTCAGGACGCGGTCGCGACCGCGAGCGCCTTCGCCGATGGCGTGGGATTCAGCGGCGTGGTCCTGACCAAGCTCGATGGCGACGCGCGCGGTGGTGCGGCCCTTTCGGTCGCCCAGGTGACCGGTCGGCCGATCATGTTCGCCTCCACCGGTGAGGCCCTGGACGACTTCGACGTCTTCCACCCGGAACGCATGGCGTCGCGGATCCTCGGCATGGGTGACGTCCTCACCCTCATCGAGCAGGCCGAGAAGGCGTTCGAGGCCGAGCAGGCCGAGGCCATGGCGGCGAAGATGGTCGCCTCCGAGTTCACTCTCGAGGATTTCCTCGAGCAGATGCTCGCGGTCCGCAAGATGGGCCCGATCGGCAACCTGCTCGGCATGCTGCCGGGGATGGGCCAGATGAAGGATCAACTGGCGCAGGTCGACGATCGGGACGTCGATCGGGTGGTTGCGATCATTCGGTCCATRACGCCGACGGAACGGCGTGATCCCAGGATCCTGCAGGCGTCCCGCAAGGCTCGGGTCGCGCGTGGATCCGGGGTCACGGTCACCGAGGTCAACCAGTTGCTGGACCGGTTCGCCGAGGCCCGCAAGATGATGCGACAGATGGCTGGCGGCATGGGGATGCCGGGGGGGATGGGTCGAGCGAAGGCCGCCTCGGCTCGCAAGGCCGCGAAGAAGGGCAAGGGAGCCAGTCGCAAGGGTAATCCGGCGGCACGGGCGGCCCAGGCCAAGGCGCAGAAGTCCACTGCGCAGGAGCGGGCGGYGAAGGGCCCCGCGCTTCCGGACGGCATGCCGGATCTCTCGGCGCTGATGCGGCAGCAGGACGGCTTCGGTGGGATGCCGCCGCGCGGCCCCCGCGGGGGCCGTTGACCCGCGCGATGCGGCCGTGGGGCGGGTGCACGGGCTCCCCGCTCGTGTGCGGCGGTCACGATCTGGCAGACTGTAAGCTCAATACAGGCCCTGCCTGCCAGCGTCGGTGTGGCTGCCCTCATTCCTCGCGGTGTCGCGCGGGAGATGTGTGAGTGGCTGTCCGGCGCGGGTGCTTCCCACCACCGGGGCTCCATGCGCAGCCATGGAAAACCAGTGGTCATCGACATGTCTGGAGCCGTTCGACCACCGTGGCAACCAAGATTAAACTGCAGCGTCTCGGCAAGATGCGCGAGCCGCACTACCGCATCGTCGTGGCCGATGCCCGTACCAAGCGGGATGGTCGGGTCATCGAGTCCATCGGGCAGTACCACCCCAAGTCTGACCCGAGCATCATCAAGGTCGACGCCGAGCGGGTGGGGCACTGGCTCTCGGTCGGTGCACAGCCCACCGAGCCCGTCCTCGCGATCCTCAAGGTCACCGGGGACTGGCAGAAGTTCAAGAACCTGCCGGCGCCCCCGCCGATGAAGGTCGCCGAGCCAAAGGCGGACAAGCGGGAGATCTTCCAGGCGGCCGCGCGGGCCGCCGCGGGCGCCGAGGACCGGCCGGCGACCACGCCGAAGAAGGCCAAGAAGTCCGGGTCGGCAGAGGAAGCGGAAGCCGCCCCGGCCACGGACGCACCGGCCGCGGGGCAGTAGGTGCTGGAGGCGGCCCTCGAACATCTCGTGCGAGGCATCGTCGATCACCCCGACGACGTCCGGGTGGACCTGAACAACGGTCGGCGTGGACGCACCCTGGAGGTGCGGGTGCACCCCGAAGATCTCGGGAAGGTCATCGGTCGGCGAGGTCGTACCGCTCGTGCGCTGCGCACGGTGATGGGTGGTGTCGGAGGCCGGGGCCTTCGGATCGACGTCGTCGATGTGGATCGTTAGGATCYGTCGGCGTTGTCGCGAGCTTCGTCCTGATTGCCCGAGAAGTCGTGGCTGAGGAGATCGTCGTCGGGCGGATCGGCCGTCCGCATGGCATCCGCGGTGAGGTCACGATCGAGATTCGTACCGACGTGCCCCACCGCAGGTTTGTCGTAGGGGCGGTCCTCGGTCGCGAAGGGGGGGGGACTGCGCTCACCGTCTCCGGCGCTCATTGGCACTCGGGCCGCCTGTTGCTTCACTTTCGCGGGGTGGACGATCGTGGCGCCGCGGAGGCGCTGCGCGGCGTGCTCCTGACCATCGACGCGGATCAGGCGGGATCGCCGCTCGACGACGCCGACGGTGACGGCGAAGCCGTGGAGATGTGGTGGGATCGGGACCTGGTCGGCCTGCGGGCGGTGACCACGGCGGGCATGTTGTTGGGGCACGTCACCGACATCATTCACTCCCCTGCGGGAGACCTGCTCGCGATCGGCGGCCCGGACGGTGGCGAGCATCTCGTCCCCTTCGTCCGTGACATCGTGCCGACCGTCGACCCCCCCGCCGGCCGGATCGTCGTGGATCCGCCGCCCGGCCTGCTCGATCTCGATTAACCCGGGTCCTGGGCGGGAAGTCGGCTGCGCGCCCTCGGCCCGGTCTTCGGCTGGCGGGTAGATCGGGTTTCTGGGCAGGCAGCCGA
Organism: Frankia sp. CcI156; assembly: GCF_001983015.1. Lineage (NCBI taxonomy): Bacteria > Bacillati > Actinomycetota > Actinomycetes > Frankiales > Frankiaceae > Frankia > Frankia sp. CcI156. The sequence continues at coordinate 68,491 of NZ_MOMD01000022.1, read as the reverse complement.
TATCTCTGAAAGAGCCGATATCTCTGAAAGCAGCCGATGCGCGCCGACATCGTCACCATCTTCCCGGCCTATCTCGAGCCCCTGCGTCTGTCGCTCGTGGGCCGGGCTCAGGAGCACGGAACCCTGCAGATCCATACACATGATCTGCGGATGTGGACCACGGATGTTCATCGCACCGTGGATGACGCCCCCYACGGGGGAGGCCCGGGGATGGTCATGCGGCCCGAGCCCTGGGACGCGGCGTTGTCGCAGATCACCGCACGAGTGGCCGATAGCCGGCCCCGGGTCGTCGTGCCGACCCCGGCGGGGACTCCGTTCACTCAGCGCCACGCCGAAGAACTGGCGCGCGAGCCCTGGCTGGTGTTCTGCTGCGGGCGCTACGAGGGCATCGACGCCAGAGTGATCGAGACCTGGGCCGATGACGAGATCTCCATTGGAGACTATGTGCTGGCCGGGGGCGAGGCCGCGACCCTGGTGATTCTCGAAGCGGTTACGCGGCTGCTGCCCGGAGTACTCGGTAACAGCGCCTCAGTCGCCGATGACTCTTTCTCCGACGGCTTGCTGGAGGGCCCGGTCTACACCCGTCCGCCGGTATGGCGGGGGACCGAGGTGCCGCCCGTTCTCCGCTCAGGCGATCATGAGGCGATCGCCCGCTGGCGTCGTTCCCAGGCGCTTCGTCGTACCCTGTTGCGGCGCCCGGACCTCCTGGAACACCGCGAGTTCGCCGAAGCGGACCGAGTCGTACTCGCTGCCGCCGCGGCCGAGGCGGCCGGGCGGATGCTGCCGGCCCCCACCGAGGGGACGGGCCTGATCCATCATCGTGACGTCGAGGGGCCGGGCGAGGGGTAGGGCGGTCCGCTCTCTCTCCCGGGTGTGGCACAGTAGGATGCAGTGTCCGTCGGTTCGTGACCGGTTCGGGCGGCCTCGGGTCGCATGTCTTTCCCGCGGGACACCTCGCGGTGATTGCGTCCACCCATGCCGGCCGGGTCGGCCTCGACCACGGATTGYCCACCTCGGTGCGTTCCGGGGCCGCGGACCATCCATCTCAACTCTTCAGGAAGCGACTGCCATGCACACCCTGGACAGCCTCGACGCCGAGTCGCTGAGGACCGACGTGCCCGAGTTCTGGCCGGGCGACACCCTCAASGTCCACGTGCGGGTCGTCGAAGGAAACCGTCAGCGCATCCAGGTCTTCCAGGGTGCCGTCATCCGCCGCCAGGGTGGCGGGGTGCGGGAGACCTTCACCGTCCGTAAGGTCAGCTTCGGCGTAGGCGTGGAGCGGACCTTTCCCCTCCACAGCCCGATCGTCTCGAAGATCGAGATCGTGAGCCGTGGTGACGTCCGACKGGCCAAGCTGTACTACCTGCGTCAGCTGCGCGGTAAGGCCGCCAAGATCAAGGAGAAGCGTGAGCCGGTCGCGCGCTGAGGCCACCGCCACCCCGTGACGCGTCCGGATTCTCCATCCGCGACTTGCCGGTTGCCCGTGCAGGTGGCGCCGCCGTTGATGGACGAAGATAGGCGGCACGGTCCGCAACGCTGTCGCAAGGTGCGGCTGGTGGCACGTCGACCGGTCCGATGAGGTTTGACGGTCGATTCTGCGAGGTGGCGGCGTGAATGCATCCGATCCCAGTGGGCCTCGGGTACCGGGAAGAACCGATGGCGGTCAGCCGGACGGTGCGTGGCCGAGYCCTGCGGCCGAGCCTGACGGCCCGAAGGACCAGGCACAGCCCGACGGTCCGGAAGCCACCGGTCGTCGGGTTTCCCGGCCCGAGGCGGCGCGGACCCGTGGCCGTGGCTCGTTCCTCCGCGAGCTCCCGGTCCTTGTGCTGATCGCCTTTCTGCTCGCCCTGCTCATCAAGGCTTTTCTGGTCCAGGCGTTCTGGATCCCCTCGGAGTCGATGGAGCGGACGCTGCTGGTTGACGACCGGGTTCTCGTCAACAAGGTCGTCTACCACTTCCGCGACGTGCACCGGGGTGAGATCGTCGTCTTCAATGGCAAGGGAACCGGATTCGATCATGCCGAGTCCGTCGTCCCGCCGCCGAGCAACGCGTTCAGCAGGTTCGTTCGTGGCGCGCAGAACCTGTTGGGTCTCGGGGCCCCGAGCGAGACCRACTTCATCAAACGCGTCATAGCGGTCGGCGGCGACACGGTCGCGTGTTGCGATACCGCGGGCAGAGTCTCGGTCAACGGCCATCCGCTCGACGAGCCGTACGTCTACCAGAACGACTATCAGCGGTTCGGTCCGCTGACCGTCCCGGCTGGCTACCTGTGGGTGATGGGTGACCATCGCGGGGCCTCCTCGGATGCCCGGCAGAACGGACCGATCCCGAAGCATGCGGTGGTGGGACGGGCCTTCGTCCGTGTCTGGCCACTTGGCCGGTTCGGATTCCTGGGCGTTCCGAACGATTTCGCCGGGATTCCCGCCGCGTCGGTGCTGCCTCCGGCTCCTCGTGCGTCGGCCGGGTCGACCACATCCGCCGCGCTGTCTTCTACCGGCGACGCCGTGGTGCCGCTGCCGGGCTACCCGGCCACGGATGACGTATCCCTGTTCGCCCTTGCCGTGCTGATCCCTCCGGCGTGGACCGCCACCCGTCGGCCTCGCCGGATGCCACGAGGATMCACGCGCACGCGCGCACCAGGGACGGCTCGCCGCCGCGGTCCGTCATGAGACACTACGGTGTCGCTCTTCGCCGGGATGCCGGGCTGTTCGGTTACGAGCGCGCCCTGAACAGGCATGGTCTCGGCCCGGTCGCAGGGGTCGATGAGGCGGGTCGTGGGGCATGCGCCGGACCCCTGGTCATCGCCGCGGTGATTCTGGCTCCGGAGGCTCGTCAGCGGCTGGCGCGGTTGGCTGACTCCAAGCTCCTGACCGAGCAGATCCGTGAGAGCGTTTTCGAGGACGTGATGGCCGCCGCCGCGGCGTGGTCGACCGTCGTCATCTCCGCGGCCGAGATCGATCGGGTCGGCTTGCACGTGGCCAACATCACCGGAATGCGACGCGCGGTGGCGCGCCTGTCTGCGCGCCCGGGTTACGTGCTCACGGATGGATTCGCGGTCGCCGGTTTCGGAGTGGAGTCGTTGGCGGTGGTGAAGGGAGACCGGGTGGTCGCGTGCGTGGCGGCAGCTTCGGTCGTGGCGAAGGTGACGAGGGACCGGATCATGCGTGCGTTGCACACGCGCTATGCCGAGTACGATTTCGCGCAGCACAAGGGATACGTCACCGCGGCCCACGCGGCGGCGCTGGCGCGCTGCGGACCGTGTGACGAGCATCGGATGTCGTACGTCAACGTGGCTGCGCATGCGGCGACGACGAGGGAAGCACGATCGTTGCGGCTGGAGGACAGGGTGCTTGTGACCAGCCGGCATGGCGTCACGGAGACTGTATGAGCGCGGAAGACCTCGAGAAGTATGAGACCGAGATGGAGCTGCAGCTCTATCGCGAGTACCGCGACGTGGTGGGGCTGTTCTCGTATGTGATCGAAACCGAGCGCCGCTTCTACCTCGCGAACGACTACCAGATCGAGGTCAGGAACAGCACGGACGGCGAGGTCTTCTTCGAGTTGATCTTGCGGGACGCCTGGGTGTGGGACATGTTCCGGCCTGCGCGTTTTGTTAAGAATGTCCGAGTAGTCACCTTTAAAGATATCAACGTCGAGGAGTTGACCAAGGCCGAGCTCTGACGCCGACTCTCGGCGTCACGCTTTCCCGGCCCGGCTGCCTGATCGCCTCGGCATCTTGATCGTCTCGGCGGTATGTTCGGCGGATCGGCACCTCATTCCGGTCGGCTGTCGCCTGGATCGACGGTGCGATTCGACCCGTCACCGAAGTCCGTGATGACCCGCTGAGATGTCCGCCCAGCTCGCTCCTGTGGAGAAACCCTCGTCATCCACATGTCGATCATGTGGATGGCTCTCCGGCCCGCCCACGTCCACGCTGGTCACGACCGGCGGGCACCCGTCCCCCGGCGAACGGGAGCGGCGATGCGGGCAAAGGACGCACTGGGCAGGTTCGGCGAAGATGTCGCCGCCCGCCATCTGGCGGCGGTCGGCGCCGAGATCCTCGACCGTAACTGGCGCTGCCGCGAGGGYGAGCTCGACCTTGTTGTGCAGGACGGTGAGAGCCTGGTGTTCTGCGAGGTCAAGACCCGATCCGGGACGCGTTACGGATCGGCCGCCGAGGCCGTCGTAGGTCGCAAGGCGGCTCGGATCAGACGCCTGGCCGCCCGGTGGCTCGCCGAGCACCCCCACGCCTCGTCATTGGTGCGTTTCGACGTCCTCCTGGTGTCCCGTCCTTCGACGGGTCCGGTTCGTGTCGAGCACATCCGGGGAGCGTTCTGATGGCTCTCGCGCGGGCCCGGGCGGTGGCGGTCGTCGGGGTCGAAGGTCACATCGTCGAGGTGGAGGCGGATCTCGCCGATGGTCTTCCGCGGCTGACTCTCATCGGTCTGCCCGATGCCGCGTTGCATGAGTCGCGGGATCGGATTCGCGCCGCGATCGTGAACTCGGGCCAACGGTGGCCTGATCGGCGCATCACGCTCGGGTTGTTCCCCGCCACCCTCCCGAAATCGGGCAGTGGTTTCGACCTGGCCATGGCGGTGGCGATCCTCACCGCGGCCGGCGTGGTGYCGCGCGCCGCCCTGCTCCGTCGGGTACTCATCGGCGAGTTGGCGCTGGATGGCCGGGTGCGCGGTGTCCGCGGGGTRCTCCCGGCGGTACTTCGGGCGGTGGCTGCCGGTGTCGAACGGGTCGTGGTGCCGGCGGGCAACGCCGCCGAGGCGGCGCTGGTACCGGGCGCGGTGGTGGAGCCCGCTGTCGATCTCATCAGTGTGCTGGCGCTCCTGCGGGGAGAGATCGCCGCCGAGCCCGTGGCGGCCCCCACGACCGAAGCTGCCTCCACCGACGGTCAGGCCGGGGATCTGGCGGACGTGGCGGGGCAGAGCAGGGGCCGGCTGGCCGTCGAGGTCGCGGCGGCCGGTGGCCACCACCTGTTCATGCAGGGGCCGCCCGGCAGTGGCAAGACCATGCTGGCCGACAGACTGCCCGGGTTGCTGCCGAACCTCGGTACCGAGGCCGCTCTCGAGGTGACCGCGGTCCATTCGGTCGCCGGCCTGCTGCCCGCGGACTGCCCGCTCGTCACCCGACCGCCGTATCGCAGCCCGCACCACAGCGCGACCCCGGCGGCACTCGTCGGGGCAGGCTCGACGGTGATCCGGCCCGGGCTGGCCAGTCAGGCGCACCGGGGCATCCTATTTTTGGACGAGGCTCCGGAGTTTACCCGTCAAAGTCTCGATGCGCTACGTCAACCGTTGGAGAGCGGAGAGATCGAGATCGCCCGCGCTCGCGCGACGACCCGGTTTCCCGCCCGCTTTCAGCTGGTTCTGGCGGCGAATCCCTGCCCGTGTTCGAAGGCCCGTGGCCCGCGCGCGGTGGGCTGCGAATGTCCGAGCCTGGTCCGTCGGCGCTATCTGGCCCGTCTGTCCGGGCCGCTCCTGGATCGGATCGACATCCAGGTGGCGTTGAGCGCTCCCAGCCGGGCGGAGCTACGGGCGGACCGTGGCCAGGGTGATTCGTCCGCGGTTGTCGCGGCGCGGGTCGCCGCGGCCCAGGATGCGACCCGGGTCCGACTGGCCGGAACGCCGTGGCGGCTCAACGCGGAGGTGCCGGGGCCGGCGATGCGCCGCCTGTGGCCGCTGCCGGCGAGGGCGACGGCCGTGGCCGAGCGGGCATTCGAAAGAGGCCTGCTCACCGCGCGCGGTCTCGACCGTGTCCTGAGGTTGGCGTGGACCTTCGCCGATCTCGCCGGCCGGGGCACGCCCGGTCCCGAGCAGTTCGGTGCCGCGCTGGATCTGAGATTGCCCGGGTGGTCGGCATGAGCGTGGGAGACCCCCATGGGGACGCTCCTGACCGTGACGTGAACCGTGTCGCCCAGCAGGAAGAAGCCGCAGAAGAAGCCGCATCCGGTGCCGTCTTCAGGGAGTGGGACATGAGCTCGACGACTCCGCCGGATGCCCGGGGGGCGGATCCCGCTTCCGCGCCCGGGAGGGTGGCACCGGGTGACAGCGACTGGTCGGATCCCGAGCGGTTGGCCCGTGTCGCCCTGGCTCGCGTCTTCGGCCCGGAACATCGTCGCGTGGCCGTCGAGGTCAGGCGTCGGGGTGCGTTCGAGGTGTGGAATGCGCTCCGGGCGGCGCATCCGAGTGTCGATCCGGTTCGGGACCTGGACGCGGCATGGCGCGCCGGCGCCCGGCTGGTCTGTCCCCAGGACGCCGAGTGGCCCCTCGAACTGGATGCCCTGGACCGCCTTCGGGACGCGGGGGATGGTTCGATGATCGGCACTCCACTGGCTCTGTGGGTTCGCGGTCCGCTCAACCTGAGCGAGCTCCCACCCCGGGCGGTCACAGTCGTGGGCTGCCGGACCGCGACCAGCTACGGGCTGCATCTCGCCGGAGAGATCGCGTTTGCGATGGCGGAACAGGGATGGGCCGTGGTGTCGGGAGCCGCGTTCGGCATTGACGCAGCGGCACATCGGGGGGCGTTGGCCGCAGCCGGACCGACGGTGGYGGTGCTCGCCGGGGGTGTTGACGTTCCCTACCCGACCGCCCATGTGGAACTGCTGGAGGAGATCGCCCGTACCGGGGCGGTAGTCAGCGAGGTGTCGCCGGGCACGCCGCCGTACCGACGCCGATTCCTCACCCGTAATCGCATCATCGCGGCTCTGTCCCGGGGGACGGTCCTGGTCGAGGYGGGCCACCGTAGCGGCGCGCTGAACACGGTCGCCCACACCCGTCGGCTCGGTCGTCCCGTCATGGTCGTTCCGGGACCGGTGACCAGCGCCATGAGCGCAGGCTGTCACCGGCTGCTCCGGGACTTCCGTGAACAGACGGTTCTGGTCACCGGGGCCGAGGACATCAGGGAGGAAATCGCGAGTATCGGATCGCTCGTACAGCGGCCGGCGAGCGGGAATGGCCCGCGGGACGGATTGTCCGAGGCGGTGCGCGAGCTTCTCGACGCGATGCCGRCCCGCGCTGCCGTCGGGGTGTCCGTGYTGGCGCGCCGCACCGGCCTGCGCCCCGAGGCGGTGCTGGCGATGCTGGGCCCACTCGCGGTGGAGGGGCTGGTCGAGAACGTGGCGGGCGGTTACCGCCTCACGGATCTGGGCCGAGCGCCGTCGAACCCGTCCCATCCCGCAACGTCCGGCAGGAGGTCCGGTACCCAACCGGGTGCCGCCCACGGCGGGGCGGATCGTTCCCCGACGCGCAGTACCGCGGATCCGGGACTCGACGGGGAAAACCCCGACGGCGAAAACCCCGACGGGGAGACCTGAGTCAGCCCGGATGCAATGTCCCCGGGTGCAGTGTCACGGACGCCGCGGCGTCTTGACGAGAACCATCGATGTTGCCACGGTCGTCTCATGGTCCTGCGAGGCGAGAGCGCCGAGGRGCCCGCCGACGGTCGGCTTCTGCCGCGGCAGCGCTCCCGAGCGACGTGTGGATCAGACGCCCGGCCAGTCGAGATCGTCGAGACACCCGAGTCCGACTGGGACACGGCGGTCGCGGGTTTTCTCCGCCACCTCATCGCGGAGCTGGCCCGATCTCCTGAGACCGTGCGTGCCTACGCCGCCGACCTCGCTAACCTGCGCGCTCATGCGGAGCGGATGGGCTGTTCGGTCCTCGCCGACCTCGATCTGGCGCTTTTGCGGAGCTGGCTCGCTTCGATGCGCGCCGCCGGGGCGGCGCCGGCAAGCCTGGCCCGGCGCGCCTCGATGGCCCGGGTCTTCTCTTCCTATGCGGCGCGCCATGGCTTCCTCGACACCGACGTCGCCGCACGGCTCGTGGGTAACCGTACGGTCAGAAGGGTGCCTGAGGTGCTCACCGCCGCGGCCGCGCGTCAGCTCCTTGAGAACCCTTCGCCTGATGTGTCGCCCCCGGGCACGTCGCAGCCGTCCGGGCTGCCGGACTCGACGGCAGACTCCGAGCGGGTCGTACGGCGGGCGGTGGAGCTGCGGGACGCACTCGTTCTCGAGCTTCTGTATGGCAGCGGAATCCGGGTGTCCGAGCTGTGCGGTCTTGACCTGGGGCACATTGATGACGACCGAAGGTTGCTGCGGGTCCTCGGTAAGGGCGGCAAGGAACGCAGCGTGCCGTTCGGTGTGCCGGCGGTGGCCGCCCTACGGTCCTGGAGATCAACGGGACGGCCGCGGCTGATGACCGCTCGTAGCGGGCGTGCGCTGCTCCTCGGCCTGCGCGGAGGTCGCCTCGATCCGCGCACGGTACGGCGGATTCTGACGACGAGGGTGGCGGCCGGTGTCGCTCCGGCCGGCCTGACTCCGCATGGTCTGCGGCATTCGGCGGCGACGCACATGCTGGAAGGCGGGGCCGATCTGCGCTCCGTCCAGGAATTTCTCGGCCATGCGAGTCTCGCGACCACGCAGATCTACACCCATGTGACACCGGAACGGTTGCGCGCGGCCTTCGAGCAGGCTCACCCCCGAGCCTGAGACAAGGCCGGGGGACCCAGGGGAGCGATCTGCTGGGAGGAGGGGCAGGAGGCGGGGCGGAGTTCTGCGGAAGAACAGCAGGGGATCGAGGTAGTCTATCCCGCGCAGAAGCCCCCAGTGCAGGCATGCGGCCACCGGACAGCCTGGATGGCCATCGCTCATCCAGCCGAGCAGGTCTCCGGCTCGGACCGCGGTTCCGGGGCTGATCGCCGGCGTCAGTGGTTCGTAGGTCGTGCGGAGGTCGCCATGCGTGACGGTGACGATGCCGCGGTTCGCCACGGACCCGGCGAAACTCACCACCCCGTCGGCCGCGGCGAGAACCGGGGCGGCCGGAGAGGCCTTGAGGTCGACTCCGCGATGACCGGGTCCGTAGGGCGAAGGCGGGCGTTTGAAACCGCGGCTCACCGTGACGGCCCCCGACAACGGCCATCGCAGAGCCCGGACCCCGCCGCCGTGGGCCGGCGGTGCCGCGGAGTTCTCCGGTCCGACGTCGCCGGGTGGCGGGTCCGGGTGCTCGTCCCCTTCTCCGCCGCCCAGCGGGCCAGCGGCCGGCGGGGTCACGGCCGGCCGCGTTCGTTCCCCGGCCCGGCGGGCCGCCGGCCGGAGGGATCGTGGGGCGGAGGGAGGCCGGACGGCGGGAGTCGCCGGTCGTCGAGGTGACGAGGTCGCCTTCGGCGCGGGGGCCGGGGGCGAGGGGGCCGGATGTGCCGCCGGCGTTGACCGCGCCGTGGACGGAGCAGGTGTCGTCGAGGGTTCCGCCGACGTGCCGGGGGTGAGCCTGAGAGGAGGTGGGCCCGCGGTCCTCACCACAGCCCGAACCTGGCTGACCCCCAGAGCCTGCTCGATGACGTCGTGGCGGGGCTCGGTACGGAATCCGTCACCGGGGCCGAGCCCACCGGCGGAGTCGGTCGCACCGGACGGGGCAGACCGCCCAGGCTCGGACAAGGACTCGGGCAAGGCGGTGGTGCTCCGTTGCGGATCACGTGCCGCCAGGACGAGGCGTGGCCCGTCGGCGTGTGGCTTGATCGGCATCGTGACGGGCCGTCCCAGGGCGATCAGGATGGCGACCGCCGGGATGACGAGCCAGAGCGGGTCGAAGCGTGGCAAAGGGGGCATGACGGTGACACCTCCGGGTCCGGGGGAGGCGCGGCGGCCGGATCCGGTCCAGGTCCGCTCGTCCGGCCGCCGCTGTGCCGGTCCGAAGGGGGAGCGGACCGGCCTCGTCCACGGTGCGGCGTTTTGACGCCGTTGGGTAGACCGGCCGTGTGATCTGTGGATAACTCCCGCCGCGTGCTGTCGATGCCCGCGCTCTGTGGACATCGCCGGCCGGTCCGTTGATCCGATCCGACGTGGTAGTCCGATGGATCCTCGTGCCCGGCGGGTATCATCGATCGCAGGGCCCGTCCACCGGGCCCAGTTCGCACGCCCACTGTCGATGATCCGGATCYGATCATCGGAAGGGTCTCCTCGGTCCGCCGCACAGCGGCGGCCACGACCAATCGGGCGTCAGGGGCTGCCGTCGTCAGATGGCGCCGTCACAACCGAGGCGTCCCGGCCCAGGCCGGGCGGGAAGGAGCGACGTCCGATGGCCGTCGTCACCATGAAGCAGCTGCTGGAGAGCGGTGTGCACTTCGGGCACCAGACCAAGCGCTGGAATCCGAAGATGAAGCGGTACATCTTCACCGAACGTAACGGCATTTACATCATCGACCTGCAGCAGACACTGTCCTACATCGACCGCGCCTACGACTTCGTCAAGGAGACCGTGGCGCACGGTGGGACGGTCCTGTTCATCGGGACGAAGAAGCAGGCMCAGGAGGYAATCGAGGAACACGCGGCCCGGGTCGGAATGCCGTACGTCAAGGAGCGGTGGCTCGGTGGCATGTTGACCAACTTCTCCACGGTCTACAAGCGTCTTCAGCGGCTCAAGGAGCTCGAGGAGATCGAGGTGACCGGTGGTACCGAGGTGCGCACGAAGAAGGAGCAGCTCGTGCTGACCCGGGAGAAGGTCAAGCTGGAGCGCACCCTCGGCGGTATCCGCGACATGAGCCGGGTGCCGAGCGCGGTGTGGGTCGTCGACACCAAGAAGGAGCACATCGCCGTCGGTGAGGCCCRCAAGCTCGGCATTCCCGTCGTGGCGATTCTCGACACGAACTGCGACCCGGACGAGGTCGACTACCCGATCCCCGGCAACGACGACGCGATCCGCAGCGCTGCCCTGCTCACCCGGGTGGTCRCCGATGCGGTCGCGGACGGTCTGATGGCCCGTGCGGGCGCCTCGAGCTCTGCCGATGCCAAGCCCGAGCAGTCCGCGGGTGAGGAGCCGCTCGCCGAGTGGGAGSAGGCCCTGCTGCGTGGTGAGGCACCTGCCGAGGCCCCGGGTGCGGTGGAGCCGGCGACGGCGGAGCCCGCGGACGGGACACGGCCGGACGCCGCGGTCGGCACCGCGGTCTGACCCGCTACCGCGTCTCATTCGCCTGCGGTGGTGGCGATCGACCAACGGTGACATTGTGTGAGGATGACGGTGGTTCCCCGAGTCGGGTCGGGGACCACCGCTCCCGAATGTCAGGCCTGGTTCCGGTGGTCGGACCCGTGCACCGGATCGGGCGCGCAGCCAGGGCCGCTCGGGCGGGCGCTCCCGCGGCGCCCGGCGGGCACCGCGGGACCGGGGCCGATAGAACTACGACAGCATCCAGACCCACACCGACGAGAAGAGCACCATGGCAGAGATTTCAGTCGCTGACATCCGGAAGCTCCGGGAGCTCACCGGCGCTGGGATGAGCGACGTCAAGAAGGCGTTGGTCGACAACGCCGGGGACTTCGAGAAGGCGAAGTCCTGGCTGCGGGAGAAGGGCAAGGCGCAGGTCGCCAAGCGTGCGGCACGCAGCGCCGCCAACGGCCTGGTCGAGTCCTATCTGCATCGGACCGACCCGCAGCTCCCGCCCACCCTCGGCGTGCTCGTCGAGCTTCGCTGCGAGACGGACTTCGTGGCCAAGACCGAGGACTTCAAGCAACTCGCCCGCGATCTCGCGCAGCACATCGCCGCGGCGGACCCGCTGTACGTCACCGCCGAGCAGATCCCGAACGAGGTCCTCGAGGCGGAGCGAAAGATCTACGAGGCCGCGGCCCGCGAGGAGGGCAAGCCCGAGCAGGCGATCGCGAAGATCGTTGAAGGGCGCGTCAACGGGTATGTGAAGAGCAGCGTGCTGCTTGACCAGCCATGGGTGAAGGACGGCAAGGTGACCATCCGAGCTCTGCTCGACCAGGCCGGCGCGTCGCTGGGTGAGAAGATCGAGGTCGGTCGGTTCTCCCGGTTCAACATCCGCCAGGCCTGAGCGTCGTCGGACCGCCGGCTCCCTGTCGGGTGGCCGGCGGCCGTCGGCTCCGAGGCTTCTCGGTGGGTGCGGTGTCGGCCCAGGTCGGCGGGGACGTCGTGGTAGGGCACACTGCAGGCGGYGGCTGTGCGATCATCGGTCAGGCGAATCCGGGACCGGGCGGGACGGCTTCGCCCCTGGGACGACGAACTCGGCTGCRCTCGGCCGAACCGCGGTGATGACAGGACCGGCGCCCGGTGGACGCCGGCGGACCAGGAACAGACGGAAGGAAATGCGGTGATCGACGACACGCTTCTCGAGGCCGAGGAGAAGATGGAGAAGGCGGTCTCGGTCGCCAGGGAGGACTTCGCGAACATCCGCACGGGGCGTATCACTCCCGCGGTCTTCTCCAAGATCCTGGTGGACTACTACGGCGCTCCGACACCGGTGCAGCAGCTCGCGTCGTTCCACATCCCGGAGCCACGTATGGTKATCATCACGCCTTACGACAAGTCGTCCCTGGGGGCGATCGAGAAGGCCGTGCGTGATTCCGATCTCGGGGTCAACCCGAGCAATGACGGCACCATCATCCGGTGTGTTTTTCCGGAGCTGTCCGAGCAACGGCGTCGCGATCTTGTCAAGGTGGCTCGGACCAAGGCCGAGGAAGCCCGGGTGAGTATCCGCAACGTCCGACGTCACGCCAAGGACACGATCGATCGGATCGTGCGGGACGGCGATGCCGGCGAGGACGAGGGCCGGCGGGGTGAGAAGGATCTCGACGAGGCAACCCACCGATACGTCGGACAGGTGGATGAACTTCTTCGGCTCAAGGAATCGGATCTTCTCTCGGTTTGATCACTCCCGCGTCCGTTCTCGATACCGGCCGCTCGCTCCGATGTTCGGTTCCCATGGTCTCGGAATCGCCTGGACGGTCCCCGGATCCGCGCATGACGCATACGCGATGCGGCGGTCGCTGCCCACGGCCGGGCAGCCATGACGACTGTCGACGGCCGCGCGGTGGCTGAGTCCGGGCCGTCCGGGTCATCCGCGCCGCCGGGATCCTCGCCGCCGGGATCCTCGCCTGGGTCCGGTAATCACGGCCGGCCCGCCGGGACGGCGTCCCGGCCCTCACGTGCCGGCCGCAATCTGCCGGCCGCCATCGGTGTCGGCATCCTTCTCGGTGCCGTCATCCTCGTTCCGCTGTTCACCCTGCGGGTGATCTTTGTCGGGGTGATCAGTGCCGCGATGGCCCTGGGCACCCACGAGGTGGTCCGCGCGATCCGACTGACGCAGGTACGSGTTCCCCTGCTTCCCCTGGTTGCCGGGGCGGCGGCCATGCCGGTCGTCGCGTACGCCGACGGGACCACCGGCCTGCTGCTGACTCTCGCCGGCACCATCGGCGTGGYGGCGCTGGTCCGTGCTTTCGGGCCGTCCACGGGTCTGCTCCGCGACGTCGCCGGCGCCGCGTTCGTGGCCGGCTACATCGGCTTTCCGGCAGGCTTCGCCGCGCTGCTCACCGAACCCTCCGATGGTCGCTGGCGAGTCGTCGCCTTTCTGGGAACGGTGGTGGCCAGCGACGTCGGTGGTTACACGGCCGGTGTCCTCTCCGGCGGTCGGCACAAGATGGCCCCCACCGYCTCCCCGGGGAAGTCGTGGGAGGGATTCGCCGGTTCGGCGGTGACCTGTGTGATCGTCGCCGGGATCGTGCTGGCCTGGCCGCTGGAGGCCGAGGCCTGGCAGGGCGTTCTGCTCGGGCTGGCGGTCGCGTGTACCGCGACGATCGGCGACCTGGGTGAGTCTCTGCTCAAGCGCGACATCGGCATCAAGGACATGWGCAGCCTGCTGCCCGGCCATGGTGGCCTGATGGACCGTCTGGACTCGTTGTTGTGCACCGCCCCGGTCGCCTGGCTTCTGATCACTTCCTTCCTGAACTGATCGAAACCGGGTCCAGTCGACCGGTCTCGCCTCTCGTAGGCCCCTTCGGACAGATCAGTGCATTCGTCTCGGTCGCGGTCACCTGGCAGACTGGATCCGCGATGACTGCCACGACCGCCGAATCCGGACGTCCGGACCAGCCCCCGACCGCCGAGGCGGGCCGGCCCGTGCGGCTGACACTCACCCGGCGAGTGGGCCGAGCGYCGCGTCACCTCGCCGACCTGACCCGGCAGGAACGGCGTGACGTCGCGGTGTCGCTGGGGCAGCCGGCCTTCCGCGCCGATCAGGTGGCCCGGCACTACTATGCGCGGTTGATCGCCGCCGATGAGCCCGAGGCGATGACCGACCTGCCGGAGCGGGACCGCCAGCCGCTCCTCGACGCCCTGCTGCCGAGGCTGCTCGTCCCGGTGCGGACGCTGAGCTGCGACGACGGTCTGACCCGCAAGACGGCATGGCGGACCGTGGACGGCGCTTCTCTCGAGTCTGTGATCATGAGATATCCGGATCGCGCGACGGTCTGTGTGTCGAGCCAGGCGGGCTGCGGCATGGGCTGCCCGTTCTGTGCCACCGGTCAGGGGGGGCTGACCCGCAACCTGTCGACCGCGGAGATCGTCGAACAGGTCGTGCACGCCRCCCGGGTTCTCCGGCGCCGTGAGCTCGCGGGCGGCGAGACCAGGTTGTCGAACGTGGTCTTCATGGGGATGGGCGAGCCGCTGGCGAACTATGCCGCGGTGATCGCCGCGCTACGCCGCCTCACCGCTCACCCCCCCGACGGCCTGGGCCTGTCGGCTCGCGGCCTGACGGTCAGCACCGTCGGCCTCGTTCCGGCGATTCGTCGTCTGGCCGGAGAGGGCCTGCCGGTGACTCTGGCGGTGTCCCTGCACGYCCCGGACGACGTTCTACGGAACGAACTCGTCCCCATCAACACCCGTTGGCCGGTGGTCGAGGTGCTCGCGGCCGCCTGGGAGTACGCCGAGATGACCGGCAGACGGGTAAGCGTCGAGTACGCGCTGATCGACGGGGTCAACGATGACGTGGGACGCGCCGACGCCCTCGCGGACCTGCTCGTCGGCCGGCTCGCGCATGTGAACCTCATTCCGTTGAATCCGACCGGTGGATCCTCGTGGCGCGCCAGCGCCCCGGCCGGCCAGCGCGCGTTCGTCCGCCGGCTCCGTGACCGCGGCATCGTGACGACGGTGCGCGACACCCGGGGCCGGGAGATCGCGGCAGCCTGCGGACAGCTCGCGGCCGAGCCGGCCGGGAAGCCGGAGCGGAGGGACCGGCCGGAGCAGGTCGGATCCGACCGTCTCGTCGAGTTCGGTGCCGTGGGGAGCACGACGCCTGACGGTGACCGTGTCCTTCGGTAGTCCGACGAGTCGACGCCGGGGGGCCTCCCGGCCGGGTATCCGGGCGACGAACACCGTATGGCTGCCGATCACGGCCGCCGCCGGAGTGTTGCTGCTGCTCCTGTGGTACGCGATGTCCCAGGAGCCGGGGCCGGCGAAGACCTCGGCGACCCAGGCCGCTCTCGGAGCATCCGGCGGTCGTGCCGCCGGTGCCGCCGTGGCGTCGGCCATACCGTTGCCCACGGTCCCACCACCCCCCGAGAGCGGCTGCGTCACCGGGAAGACCCTGCCGTCCGGGATCGGTACCCGCACGCTGCGGGTGGGAGGAACCGAGCGCGGCTACGTCCTCGCCGTACCGACCGCGGGTCCACGGGCCAGGCCACTACCACTGATCTTAAATTTCCATGATCTGAATCAGACGCCGGAAGATCTGGAAGCGTACACGCGGCTCGCCGATCAGGGGACGAAGGCGGGCTTCGTGGTYGCCGCCCCGATCGGGACGCAGATGCGGTGGAACTTCACCAGATCGAAGGCGGTGGGACCCGACGACGTACTCTTCGTCGGCGCGCTGCTCAACGACCTTGTCGGTCAGATGTGCCTGGACGCGGGACGCGTCTTCGCCGTGGGCTACGGTGACGGCGCGAACATGGTGCTCACGCTGGCCTGCGCGCTGCCGGGCCGTCTTGCGGCGGCGGTGACCGTCGGGTCGAGCGTGCTGCCCGGCTCCTGCGCCAAGCCCGCCACCAACGTCCTGGAGATCCATGGGACCTCGGACCAGATCGCACCGTATGCCRGCGGAGGTGCTCCGCGACCGGCCCCCTTCACCGGGGTCGTCGCGCAGCCCGTGGAAGACCGGCTCGCCCGGTACGCCTCCGCTCTGGGCTGCGGCGGAGCCCGCCAGACCTCCCGGGACACGGCCGCCTGGCAGCGCACCGTGTGGAGCGGCTGCCCAGCCGGCCACGATGTCGGACTGTTAGCCATGCAGGGCGCGGGGCACACCTGGCCGGGGGCGCAGGCACGCCCGGCGCTGGGTCCGACCTCCGTCAGCCTGAGTGCCACCATTGTGGCGTTGACCTATTTCGGTTACACGCCTACGCCCGCGACAAGTGGCCTGCCCGCTCCCGCCGTCTCCGCCGGTCCCGCCGGCCCGGGCGTCGCCACCAGTCCGACTCCCGCGGCACCGTCGGCTGAATCCTCCGGACCCGCCGCATCCTCCGGACCTGCCACCACGCCCGCGTCGCCCGCCGCCCCGGATGCCGCCCCCCGTGCCGAACCGTCCGGGCAGCCGGCAGCCGGCGCCACACCTTCTTCCTCACCCGGCCGGGGATGAGTAGACGTCGGAGCCGTCGTCGACGTGACCGACCGGGCCGACGTGCCACCCCGATCGGGGTGGCCGATCGGGGTGGGCGGCGACCGCAAAGTCCTGCCCACCAGACCTGACGAAACGTAGTTGTCACTGGACCCATTGCGCATCTTCGGGTGGCACCTGTCATGAACCGAACAGGGCGGCGTCGAGCGGTCGGTGGGCCTGAGAGAATAGGTGACGTGGTGGAGGCTTCGATCCTGCGTGAGGTTGTCCTGCTCGGGTCCACCGGTTCGATCGGAACCCAGGCAATAGATGTCGTACGCCGCAACCCGCAGCGGTTCCGGGTGGTGGCGTTGATGGGCGGCGGGTCCCGGGTGGACCTGCTCGCCGCTCAGGCACTGGACCTCGGCGTCCAGGCCGTGGGAGTGGCGGCGGCCTCGGCCGCTCAGGACCTCCAGCTGGCCTTCTTCGCCGAGGCGTCGCGGCGTGGCTACCGTCGGGGTGAGTTCCCCGTGCCAAAGATTCTCGCCGGTCCCGACGCCGCGAGCGAGATCGCGGCGTGGCCATGCGACATCGTCCTCAACGGCATCACCGGCTCGGTCGGGTTGGCCCCGACGCTCGCGGCGCTGGCCGCCGGCCGGACTGTGGCGTTGGCGAACAAGGAATCGTTGGTCGCCGGGGGGCCGTTGGTGCTCGACGCGCTCGGTGGCGACCCCGACCGCCTGGTGCCGGTGGATTCCGAGCACTCCGCACTGGCGCAGTGCCTGCGTGGCGGGCGGCGGGACGAGGTACGCAAACTGGTGTTGACCGCCAGCGGAGGTCCCTTCCGCGGGCGCCGCCGCGACGAGCTTGCCGCCGTTACCCCGGAGCAGGCGTTGGCCCATCCCACCTGGGACATGGGACCCCTGGTGACGATCAACTCGGCGACCCTGATGAACAAGGGGCTTGAGCTGATCGAGGCGCACCTGTTCTTCGGGGTTCCCTACGACGACATCGAGGTCGTCGTGCACCCCCAGTCGTTGGTGCACTCGATGGTCGAGTTCACCGACGGCTCGACGATCGCTCAGGTCTCCCCACCGGACATGCGACTGCCCATCGCGCTGGCGCTCGGCTGGCCGGACCGGGTGGCGCAGGCACAGCCGCCGATGGACTGGTCGCGGGCGCAGGCGCTTACCTTCGAACCGCTGGACGAGGTGGCGTTCCCGGCGGTGGAGCTCGCGCGCACAGCCGGGCGGCGCGGCGGCACCGCCCCCGCGGTCTTCAACGCCGCGAACGAGGAGGCGGTGGCGGCCTTCCTCGCCGGGCGGCTGCCCTTCATCCGTATCGTCGACCTGGTGGCCGAGGTCATCGCCGAGCACGAAGTGATCGATCATCCCACGGTGGAGGAGGTGTTCGCCACCGAACGAGCCGCGCGGGCGGCGGCAGGGCGGCTGATCCGGCGCGAGACCGAACGGGACACGGTATGAGCCGCCCCCCCGGCGCCGAGGGGGCGGTCTGATGGAGCTTCTCGGCATTGCGGCGTTCGCACTGGCCCTGCTGGTGTCGGTCGTCGCGCACGAGGCCGGGCATTTCGTGACGGCCCGGCACTACGGCATGAAGGCCTCCAAGTTCTTCGTCGGTTTCGGGCCGACCATCTGGTCCCGGCGGCGGGGGGAGACCGAGTACGGTGTCAAGGCCATTCCGGCCGGCGGTTTCGTCAAGATCGAGGGGATGACTCCGCTCGAGGAGATCGATCCGGCCGATGAACCCCGCGCCTTCCACAATGCGCGGGCGCGGGCCCGGCTCGTGGTCATGTCGGCCGGTTCCTTCGTGCATTTCGTCATCGCCATCGTGCTGGTCTACGGAGTGCTCGTTGTCCTGGGCACGACCACGATCAGCGAGTCGAGGGTCGGCGCGACGAGTTGCATCGCCACGACCGCGACTTGTTCCGGACCGGGGCCGGCCGCGGCGGCCGGTCTGCGGCCGGGTGACCGGATCGTCAGCTTCGGCGGAGTTCCGGTCACGACCTGGACGCAGTTCACCCGGCAGGTGCGTGCGCACGGAGCGGGGCCTGCGGTGATGGTCGTCGAACGGGACGGCCGCACCCTCACTCTCACGCCGAACCTGGTGGAGGTCCGGCGCGATCGGGAGACCGGGCAGGCGGGCGACGACCGGGTCGGCGCCTTGGGCGTCAAACCGGGAACCGAGACAGTGCACTACAACCCGATCGAAGCGGTGCCCCGCACCTTCGATGTCATCGGGTCCGGGTTCACCGGCATGTACGAAACGCTGACCCGCCGGATCGGTGATATCGGTAATATCTTCAGCGACAACCGCGACCCCCAGGGTTTCATCAGCGTGGTGGGAGCGGCGCGTATCGGCGGTGACGTGGTCTCGGCCGAGGGCAGTTCGGCCGTGGASCGGGTGCGGAACCTTCTCATTCTGGTCGCCGCGATCAATCTCGCGGTCGGAATTTTTAACCTGTTGCCCCTACTCCCGTTGGACGGCGGTCATATTGCCGTGCTGGGCTTCGAGCAGGCCCGGCACGGTCTACGCAGGCTCCGGGGTTATCGCGGTCCGGTGCAGAAGGTGGATTTCGCCAAACTGTTACCAGCCACGTACGCCACGGTCGTCGTATTGCTCGGGTTCAGTCTGCTTGTCCTGTCCGCCGACATCGTCAATCCCATTCGCCTGAATCAGTAATTTCGTATGAACATGCGCGACGGTGTGCCATTCTGCCCTGCCTCCTGCAGCCGACAGGCCGAGTCAGTCGCACGTCGATCTTCGTCTCCGATTCGCCAGTGAGGACAACGTGACCGTAACTCTGGGCATGCCAACCGCTCCGGCCCGTCCGCTCGGCACGCGGCGGCACAGCCGGCAGATCCACGTGGGCAACGTCCTGGTCGGGGGTGACGCTCCGGTCTCCGTTCAGTCGATGTGCACCACGTTGACGTCGGACGTCAACGCCACGCTGCAGCAGATCGCACAGCTGACAGCGTCGGGATGCCAGATCGTCCGGGTCGCGGTGCCAAGCCAGGACGACGCCGACGCCCTCGCCGCGATCGCCCGCAAGTCCCCGATCCCGGTGATTGCCGATATCCACTTCCAGCCCAAGTACGTCTTCGCCGCGATCGACGCGGGCTGCGCCGCGGTCCGGGTCAACCCCGGCAACATCAAGGCTTTTGACGACAAGGTCGGGGAGATTGCTCGCGCGGCGAAGGCCGCCGGCGTTCCGATCCGGATCGGGGTCAACGCGGGTTCACTCGACAAGCGGCTGTTGGCGAAGTACGGCAAGGCCACGCCGGAGGCGCTGACGGAGTCGGCCTTGTGGGAATGCTCGCTGTTCGAGGAGCACGACTTCCGTGACATCAAGATCTCGGTGAAGCACCACGACCCGGTCGTCATGATCCAGGCGTACCGGCTGCTCGCCCAGGCCTGCGACTACCCGCTGCACCTCGGTGTCACCGAGGCCGGACCGTCCTTCCAGGGCACGGTCAAGTCCGCGGTCGCCTTCGGGGCCCTGCTCGCCGAGGGAATCGGTGACACGATCAGGGTGTCGCTGTCGGCACCGCCGGTCGAGGAGGTGAAGGTCGGCACCGCGATCCTGGAGTCCCTGGGACTTCGGCAGCGTAAGCTCGAAATCGTATCCTGCCCTTCCTGCGGTCGGGCTCAGGTCGATGTCTACACCCTTGCCAATCAGGTCAGCGCCGGTCTCGAGGGCATGGAGGTCCCGTTGCGCGTCGCCGTCATGGGCTGCGTCGTGAACGGGCCGGGCGAGGCCAGGGAGGCCGATCTCGGCGTCGCATCCGGGAACGGCAAGGGTCAGATCTTCGTCCGAGGTGAGGTCGTGAAGACCGTTCCGGAGGCGCAGATCGTGGAAACCCTCATTGAGGAAGCCATGCGGCTGGCCGAGGAGATGGCGGCGGACGGCACCCCGTCCGGCGAACCCTCGGTTTCCGTGGGTTAACCGGTTCGACCGGATGGGCCTACCTCTGCGGTCCGCGCCGACCCGTCTGCTTGACGACAGGGATCTTCCGGCCGTCCGCGAGCTCTTGGCCCGCAACCCGGTCGCCGATGTGTTCGTCGCATCTCGGGTCGAGGCGGCGGGGCTCGACCCGTGGCGTCTCGGCGCCGAGATGTGGGGGCACACCGTGGACGGCCGCCTGGTCGCCCTGTGTTATTCCGGCGCCAACCTCTGGCCCGTGGCGGCGGGCCCCACCTCGGCGAGACTGTTCGCCGAGCGGGCCCGCCGGCAGGGACGGCGCTGCTCGTCCATCGTCGGCGTCTCCTCCTCGGTGACGGCGATGTGGAAGCATCTGGAGCCGACCTGGGGGCGGGCCCGAGAGGTACGGGCCGACCAGCCCCTGCTGGTGATCGACCGCCCGCCGCGGGTCGCCCCCGATCCGGCGGTGCGTCCGGTGCGCCCGGACGAGCTGGACGTCATCCTGCCGGCCTGCATCGCCATGTTTACCGAGGAGATCGGGGTGTCCCCGGTGCTCGCCGACGGCGGCGCCCTTTACCGCGCCCGCGTCGCCGAGTTTGTCGGTCAGCGGCGTTCCTTCGCCCACATCGCCGACGGCCGGGTGCTGTTCAAGGCCGAGATCGGCGCCGTCGCGGGCGACGTCTRCCAGATCCAGGGCGTCTGGGTCGACCCGGCGCTGCGTGGGCGCGGCCTCGGCGCCGCGGGAACCGCGAGCGTGGTCGCGCTGGCGCGGGCCGCCTTCGCCCCGCGGGTCAGCCTGTACGTCAACGACTTCAACCATGCCGCCCGCCGAGTCTACGACCGGGTGGGCTTTCAGCGGGTCGGGACCTTCGCGTCGATCCTGTTCTGAGGTCGATCCCGGTCTGAGAGCGTCCCGGACCCGCTCCTATGGTGTCCGGGGCCTCTGCGCTCCAGCGAAAAAAATGTCTGTTTTGTCGGATATGTGCTCCTGTCTGGTCAAAGATATTGCAGATCGATGTCATCGTGATGAAGCCACCTGGCCAGGATGGGCACCATCTGGCATGCTTACCATCCCGATGACTTCGATCGACTTGCATGGCGCGGGTGTCAGCCCGCGTGAGGGGGTATCTATGAGGCCGAGCAGACTGTGGCGTGCAGCGACGCCACTCATCGCCGCGGGGGCGCTTGTACTGGCGGTGGTGGGCTGCTCGAGTGACGACGGGGACTCCCAGACGGTCGCCTCGAACGGCCAGATCACCGGCACCCTACGGCTCGGGTACTTCCCGAACCTCACCCACGCGCCAGCTCTCTACGGCGCCGAGAAGGGGATCTTCGCCAAGGACCTCGGCTCTGGAGTCACGCTCAAGACATCGACCTTCAACTCCGGCGTGCAGGAGGCGGAGGCGATTCTGTCCGGCGCCATCGATGCCGGTTATATCGGTCCCAACCCGGCGGTCAACAGCTTCATCAAGTCGCACGGGGAGGCGGTGCGGATCGTCTCCGGCGCTACCTCGGGTGGTGCGTCRCTGGTGGTCAAGCCTGAGATCACCTCCGTCGCGCAGCTCAAGGGCACCACGCTCGCCACCCCGAGCCTGGGCAACACCCAGGACGTGGCGCTGCGGTACTTCCTCAAGAAGAACGGGCTGAAGACCGACACCCAGGGTGGGGGTGATGTCTCCATCAAGCCCCAGGACAACACCGTGACGGTGGACGCCTTCGCCAACAGGGCCATCGACGGGGCCTGGGTGCCCGAGCCGACGGCCTCCCGRCTCGTCGCAGCGGGGGGCAAGGTGCTCGTCGACGAGGCCGACGAGTGGCCGGAGACCAAGGGCCAGTTCGTCACGACGGTGCTTCTGGTGAGCACGGACTATCTGAAGAAGAACCCGGAGATCGTCCGCCGGCTCATCACGGCGAATGTGGAATCGATCAACGCGCTCAACGCCGACCGTGACGCCGGCGCGAAGGTCACCAACACGGCGCTGGGCAAGCTGAGCGGCAAGCCGCTGTCCGACAAGATCCTCACCTTGGCCTGGAAGGGGCTGACCTTCACTCCGGACCCGATCGCGGCGTCCCTGTTCACCTCGGCAAAGCACCAGGAGGAGCTCGGCCTCATCAAGAACCCGAAGCTCGACGGTCTGTTCGATCTGACGGTCCTCAACGAGATCCTCGCCAAGCAGGGCAAACCGACGGTCGCCGACTCCTGACCCGCGGCACCCGGCGGTAGCCGGGCCGGCTGAACCTCGGTCCGAGACCACAGGGCGACGACCAGGCCGGGGTGTCGATCATCGATGCCCCGGCCTGGTCCGTCCGTCCATCCGTCCATGCACACCGGCCGCATACACCGCGACGGGGGAATGAACCATGACCGCTGTACTCGCCGACACCGCTGTACTCGCCGACACCGCTGTACCCGCCGACACCGCGCTGCGCATCCACCGCGTCAGTCGGGTCTTCGGATCCGGGCCCGCCAGCGTCAAGGCGCTCGACGACGTCTCCCTGGACGTCCGGGCGGGCGAGTTCGTCTGTCTCCTCGGCGCGTCCGGCTGTGGGAAATCGACCCTGCTCGGCTTGGTCGCCGGTCTCGACCAGCCGTCTGTGGGCGTCGTCGACACCACCGGCCGGCGGGTTGGGATGATGTTCCAGGACTCGGCGTTGCTGCCCTGGCTGACCGCGGGCGGCAACGTCGAGGTGCCGCTGCGGCTGCGGGGGATCGGCAAGGCCKAGCGGCGGGACCGGGTCGAGAGTCTGCTCGCGATGGTCCGGCTCGCCGGTATGTCCGCGAAGCGCCCCCATGAGCTGTCCGGCGGCATGCGCCAGCGGGTGAGCCTGGCTCGGGCCTTCGCGCAGGAGGCCGACATCCTGTGCATGGATGAGCCGTTCGGTGCGCTCGACGCGATGACCCGCGATCTGCTCCACGACGAACTTGAACGGATCTGGCGGGAGACGGGGGTCACCRTCATCTTCGTCACCCACGATGTGCGTGAGGCGGTCCGGCTCGGTGACCGCATCGTGCTGCTGTCCTCCCGGCCTGGCCGGGTCGCGGAGATCTTCGACGTCGACCTCGACCGCCCCCGCCGGATCGACTCCACCCACGTCTCGGAGCTCGCCACCAAGGTGACCGCGCGGCTACGCGAGGAGGTCGGCCGCCATGGCCACTGACGTCAGCGTCTCCAGCGATAAGAGTGTCCTGCTCGGCGAGGCGGGTAAGTCCTTCGACGTCGACACGGCCCTCGCCGGCCTCGACGCGCTGGACATCCCGACCGCGCAACGGCGGYCGTTCGCGGTCCGCGTCTGGGCGGCCAGCTGGCCGAAGCTCGGCGCTCTGCTCCTGTTCCTGCTGCTCTGGCAGATCGTCGTCTGGAGTGGCTGGAAGCCCAGCTATGTGTTGCCCGGCCCGGGCGAGGCACTGGGCGAGTTCGTCGACCAGCTGGGCAGCGGACACTTCTGGGACGCCCTCGCCCGCACCCTGGTCCGGGCCCTGGAGGGATACGCTCTCGCCGTGCTCATCGGCACCGTGGTCGGGATCGCGGTGTCCCGCTTCGGAGTCCTGCGTACCGCGGTGGGATCGTTCATCACCGCGGTGCAGACGATGCCCTCGATCGTCTGGTTCCCGCTCGCCGTCCTGCTGTTCAAGCTCAGCGAGTCCGCAATCATGTTCGTGGTGGTGCTCGGGGCGGCGCCCTCGGTGGCCAACGGCGTCATCTACGGCGTGGACTACGTGCCGCCTCTGCTGGTCCAGGTCGGCCGCAGCATGGGCGCGCGTAGCCTGTCCCTCTACCGGTACGTCGTGGTACCGGCGGYCCTGCCCTCGGTGCTCGCGGGCCTGAAGCAGGGCTGGGCGTTCGCTTGGCGCAGCCTGATGGCCGGCGAATTGCTGGTCATCGTTCCGGGGCATCCGTCCGTCGGAGCTGACCTGCAGAATGCCCGCGAACTACTCGACACGGTCGGGGTACTGGCCTCGATGATCACGATTTTCGTGATCGGGGTGCTCATCGACGCCGGGTTCAACGCGGCGGACCAGCGGATGCGGCAGCGCCGTG
Organism: Frankia sp. CcI156; assembly: GCF_001983015.1. NCBI lineage: Bacteria > Bacillati > Actinomycetota > Actinomycetes > Frankiales > Frankiaceae > Frankia > Frankia sp. CcI156. The sequence goes on along the minus strand of NZ_MOMD01000022.1, from coordinate 44,131 downwards.
GGCTGGTTGCGGAGGGTACGACGGCGGTCCGGGCAGCTCGGCGTCGCCGGAGCGGCAGCGCCGACGGGTCCGCCGCGGCCGCCACCACGGCCACCTCCTCCGCCGGAGGCGGCACGGACGCCCCCCGTCCCGAGAGGGCTGGCTGAGGAAGTCCCGATTCCCCGGCCGGCAGGTTCGTTGGCCGGCAGGTTCGTTGGCCGAGCCGGCGGCGGGAACAGCGCCCGTCGGCGCGGGGCCGTGCCTCGCCCGGTGCCGACCCGGCCCACCCATTCGGCGAGGACCGGCGGCAAAATGGATGCATGCAGATCTCCGCTCGCGCCGACTACGCATTGCGCGCACTCCTGACGTTGGCCGCGAGCAACGGTCGGCTCGTCAAGGGCGAGGCGCTTGCCGCGGCGCAGGATCTGCCGCTGCGCTTCCTCGAGAACATCCTCACCGATCTACGCCGGGCGGGGCTGGTCCAGAGCCGCCGGGGCGCGGACGGGGGATACCAGCTGAGCCTTCCCCCCGAGCGGATCACCATCGCCACGGTGATCCGGGCGACCGACGGTCCGCTCGCCAGCGTGCGGGGCCGGCGTCCTGAGGACACGAATTACGACGGCGCGRCCAAGCACCTGCAGGATGTGTGGATCGCGGTTCGAGTGAACCTGCGGCGGGTGCTGGAGGCCGTGACCCTCGCCGACGTGGCGAGTGGTCAGCTTCCGGACATCGTGACCACCCTCGGCTGCGATCCCGACGCGTGGGTCACCCGCTGACGGGAGCGGCCCGGCCTCCCTGGACGCCAGGTCATGTCCCCGGTAGCGCGCGGCTCGCGGCTGCCAGCGGCATGCCGGCCGCGATGCGGGCCCGCTGCGCGCGTACGGCGGTGCCGGTCAGCGCGTCCAGAGCCAGCGCACGGACGTCCCCGACGAGCACAGCGACAGCGTCGTGGGCCGCCATGGCGCAGGCGTCCTCGATCCTGGCCAGGAGGGCCAGTGCCGCCCCGATGCCCTCCGGCGCGACGGGGAGCCGATAGGCGGGCAGTGCCGGTGGCGCATCCCCGCCGCGGGCCCGGATCGCGGTGATGAGGTCGTCGCGCAGCGCCTGGTGCGCCAGACAGCTCAGTCGCGCGAGCTCGCGCGCCTGAGCCGCGGCCGGGCCGAGCGGCGCGACGGCACCTCCTGCCGCCGCGGTGGCGTAGACCGCGGCATGCGTGGCCGTGAGCATCGTGACCAGTGCCGCGACGCCCGCGGGATCCGGGTGCTCGGTTGCGGCGGTCGATTCCGTGGGGGTCGCCGACGCCGGATCGCCCGATGGTGTGTCGGCGGTCATCCGGACACCCGGCTCGCAGCGAGGGCCAGCAGCTCCGCATGCGCGGTCCCGGCGGCGCACATGCTCGCCAGCAGGGACGCGAGCGGACCGCCCGCGCGCAGGCAGTCGGTGCGGGCGGCGTTCGTCGCCGCACCCTCCATCCCGGTCAGGGAGGCGAGGGTGGCGGCGCGGGCCGTGGGTGACTCGTTGACGAGCTGCGCCGTTCCCGCCGTCCCGGCGCCGTCACGCCCGATCGCCTGGGTCGGGGTGGCTGCCTGGGTCGGGGTGGCTGCCTGGGTCGGGGTGGCTGCCTGGGTCGGGGTGGCTGCCTGGGTCGGGGTGGCTGCCTGGGTCGGGGTGGTCGCCTGGGTCGGGGTGGCCGGTGCGGAGCCCGGGAACTGTTCGGCCAAGGTCCGGAGCTGGACCTCGTGATGGGCCCGCAGCGTGTCGAACAGGGGACGCAGGGACGGGTGGCGCTCGGCCGCCGTCCGGTACGCCGCGGCCAGCGCGGCCGCCCGGACGGCGGCGGCCCTCGCCGCCCGGCGGTCGTCGCCGTCCGGACCCACCGCGGGACCGGTCCGATTCGTCGTGACCGTGGTGCTGCAGCCGGCGGCCTCGAATCCGGCAAATCCGGCGAATCCGGTAAGGGCAAGGCTGGTCAGCCCGGTGAGGAGCCGTCGTCGGGAGGCGTGGGTGAGGTTCGCCGGATCCACCGTCGCAGCTTTGCACATCCCCTGCTGTCKTCCGGAGCGCCGTGTGGTCCGCGCGGCCTGATCCGGTTACCCCCGGGTCGCGACGGACCCCGGTCGGGGCGGACGTAGGCTATGGATCTCACYCGGGATGCCGTCGCCCCGGGGCGGCCCAGCCCGGCGGGACCGTCGGCGGTCGGTCCTCGCTGTTCGACGGTGCCGCGGGTCGGGTCGACGAGGGTCGCACGGCTTGATGGCGCCGGCCGAACCTGGGTATCGCCCCCGGGGGATGACAACGTAGCGGCCGGCCTACGGCGTGGGGAGCGACGTCGTGGGTTCGGCGGATGATCAGRCATCGCGGATGCGGGAAGGGACGGTCGAAGTGGTAGGGGCGGGGGAGGCCGGCCGCGCGCGTGACCGGAGCCCATCCGGATCGGCCCGCGGGCGCGGCGGCGTTCGGACGGCGCTGCGGGCTCGGCTGGCGGCTGGCCTCGCCGACGCGGGCTTCGATCTCGAGGATGTGACGGTCACACGGGCCGGATCGCGCAGCGTGGTGCGGGTGGTGGTGGACCGCGACGGAGGAGTCGACCTGGACGCGGTCGCGGACGCCAGCCGGCTCGCCTCCGAGCTGCTTGACGCCGCCGAGACCGACGGCCAGGGCCTGGTCGCCGGGCCTTATGTTCTCGAGGTCACCTCACCGGGCGTCGAACGGCCGCTGACCGAGCCTCGGCACTGGCGCCGCGCGATCGGCAGGCTTGTCACGGTACGTGATCGAGACGGCATCGTCCTCGCCGGGCGTGTCCTGTCCGCCGACGAATCGGGGGCGGATCTGGCGGTGGCGACGGATCCCGCGCGGCCCGGACGCCCCCCGCGTCGGCGGCTCGCGCGGGTGACCTTCGCACAGGTGGCCCGGGCTACCGTCGAGGTCGAGTTCTCGGCCGAGGCGTATGATGATCTTTCTATCGAGTCGGTGGAGACGCCGTCTTTGTCCGCCGTGTTGGTGGAACCCGGCGAGACAGCCGATCTCGGGTACGGAGAGCCGGACGACGATCTTCCGGCGGCGCCGGGGAGGGAATCCAATGACGACGGCCGGGAGGCCGGCCCCCGGGGCGCGGCCGGTAAGGAGATGACCCGGTGAAGCTCGACGTGGCCGCGCTGCGCGRAATCGAGCGGGAGAAGGACATTGCCTTTGACACCTTGGTGCAGGCGATGGAGACGGCCCTGCTGACGGCTTATCACCACACGGCCGGGTCCGCGCAGGACGCCCGGGTGGTGATCGACCGGACGACCGGAGATGTCTCCGTCCTTGCCCGGGAACAGGGCCCGGACGGCACCAGCCGGGAGTACGACGACACCCCGGCGGACTTCGGGCGGATCGCGACCATGACCGCCAAACAGGTGATCATGCAGCGGCTGCGCGAGGCCCAGCAGGAGGTCACCTACGGCCAGTACGCCGACCGGGAGCACGAGATCGTTTCCGGTGTGGTGCAACATCACGAACAGCGGGCCGGCTCCAGGGTCGTGCTCGTCAATCTCGGCACCGTCGAGGGTGTCCTGCCGCCGGCCGAGCAGGTCCCCGGCGAGCGGCTTGAGCACGGCGACCGAATCAAGTGTTATGTGGTGCACGTCGCGCGGGGGCCGCACGGACCCACGGTGACGTTGTCCCGCACCCATCCCGAGCTGGTGAAGGGGCTGTTCCGGCTGGAGGTGCCCGAGGTCGCCGACGGCACCGTGGAACTCGCCGCGATCGCCCGCGAGGCCGGGCATCGCAGCAAGATAGCGGTGCGGTCCCGGGTGGCCGGGGTCAACCCCAAGGGCGCGTGCATCGGGCCGATGGGCAGCCGGGTGCGTGCCGTCATGGCCGAACTGCGGGGCGAGAAGATCGATATCGTTGACTGGTCGGCCGACCCGGCAACCTTCGTCGGGAGCGCGCTGTCTCCGGCCCGGGTGGCCCGGGTCGAGGTGACGGATCCGGCGAGCCGCTCGGCGCGGGTGGTGGTGCCCGATTACCAGCTGTCGTTGGCCATCGGGCGTGAGGGGCAGAACGCCCGCCTCGCCGCCCGGCTGACGGGGTGGCGCATCGACATCCACTCTGACACCGAGGACTCCGGCGAGGGCGGTGGGAGCGGATCCGAACKGGACTCCGCTGGAGCGCCTCGACGATCGGGACCAGCTACGGTGCCGCGGCGATCACCTGCCGCGGGTGGCCATTCTCGGGGCCAGGCGGGATAGACTTACGATGGCGCGTCGTGYGGAGCCCGTCCGTACCTGTGTCGGATGCCGAAGCCGTGCGTCGAGTTCTGACCTACTGCGTATCGTCGTAGAAGGCGGCGAGCTTCTGCCGGATGCTCGTCGTCGGATGCGTGGTCGGGGTGCGCACGTGCATCCTGATCTTGCGTGCCTCGATCTCGCGGAGCGTCGCAAGGCGTTCTCACGAGCACTGCGGGTGTCAGGCCCGCTCGGGTCGAAGCAGGTCAGGCTGTATCTGGAGCGGTTTCGCCCGCGGTAGCCGGTCCCTMCGGGAGCGGTCCGCCGTAGTCGCGCCAGGCACAGGGAGATACCAGGTAAAGATGGATGRATGGAACGGGCGGACCGCGGCAGCGGGCCGGCCGGGTCAGACGGAGTGGGTACCCGCGCCAGCGGCATCCGCTCCCACAGGCGGCGCCAACAGACGTCGACAGGGAAGCAGGTCGAGACAGCGATGACCGCTCAATGAGCACCCAGCCATGATCACGACCGGCAGGTAACGAGGTCACGCGGGCACGGACCGCGGGCCGAACGAAGGAGCACCGTGGCAGGAAAGGCCCGCGTACACGAGCTCGCCAAGGAGCTTGGTGTCGACAGTAAGACCGTGCTCGCCAAGCTCAAGGATCTCGGCGAGTTCGTGAAGTCCGCTTCGTCCACTGTCGAGGCACCCGTCGTCCGCAAATTGAAGGAAGCGTTCCCCGCCGACGGCGCACCCACTTCCCCGGGCCGGGCCACCAGCCGTCCGGGACCGCCGGGTGGCGGCGCTCGTCCGACCCCGCCGTCCCGTCCTGGTCTGGCGCCTCGGCCCGGTCCGCGCCCGGTTCCCGGGCGGCCTGGTCCCCTCGGCCGGCCCGGTCCGGCGACCCCGGCGCCGTCCCCCTCGCCCGCGTCCCCGCCGCTACCGGCCTCCCCGGTGCAGGCTTCGCCGGTGCAGGCCTCCCCGGTGCAGGCTTCGCCGACGTCTGCACCCGCCGCTCCCCGTCCGGCCGCGGCCTCCGCCGTGCCCGCGCCGCCGATGCCGTCCGTGCCGTCCGCTCCCTCCGGGCCGCGACCCGGGCCGAACGCGCCGCGTCCCGGTGCCCCGCAGGGCGGTGGCCGTCCGCGTCCCGGCACCCCGGTTCCTCCCTCGGGTCCCACCGCTGGCGGTCCGACCGCAGGCGGTCCGACCGCTGGCGGTCCGACCGCTGGCGGTCCGACCGCAGGCGGCCCCCGGCCCGGGCCGCGTCCCGGACCCCGGTCGGCTGCGCCCGGTAACAACCCCTACACGACGCCGTCCGCTGGGCCGCGTCCGTCCGCTGGGCCGCGTCCGTCGGCCGGGCAGTCGGGTCCGCCATCGACGCCCACTCCCCGGCCCAGCGCCCCGCGGTCGGGTACCCCCCGGCCAGGTACCCCCCGGCCGGGTGGACCGCGCCCCGGTGGCACCGGTGCCGGTGGTCCACGGCCCACTCCCGGCGGGATGCCACCACGTCCCGGCGGTCCACGGTCAGGAGCGGGGGGCGGCATGCCGCCCCGCCCAGGTGGCACCGGGGGGCCGCGCCCCAACGCGAACATGTTCCAGCCTCGGCCCGCCGGTGGCCCTCCCGGACGCCCGGGCGGTGGTGGCGCGCCCGGTCGTCCCGGCGGTGGTGGCGCGCCCGGTCGTCCCGGCGGTGGTGGCGCGCCCGGTCGTCCCGGCGGTGGCGGCGGTCCGCGTCCCGGCGGATTCGCCGGGCGGGGTGGTGCGCCCGGTCGTCCCGGTGGTGGTGGCGGCGGTGGTGGTGCGCCCGGTCGTCCCGGTGGTGGTGGCGGCGGTGGCGGTGCGCCCGGTCGTCCCGCGGCCGGCGGCCGTGGCCGCGGTGGGACCACGGCGGGCGCCTTCGGCCCCGGTGGCCGTGGTCGCCCCGGTCGCCAGCGCAAGTCCAAGCGCGCGAAGCGGCAGGAATGGGAGAGCGGGCTCGAAGCGCCGCGCATGGGCGCGATGGTGCCCCGCGGCAACGGGCAGGCCATCCGGCTTCCCCGTGGCGCCTCGCTGGCCGATTTCGCCGACAAGATCGACGCGAACCCGGGCGCTCTGGTCCAGGTCGTGTTCACCCAGCTCGGCGAGATGGTGACCGCGACCCAGTCCTGCACCGACGAGACGCTGCAGCTGTTGGGTGTCACGCTCGGCTACGAGGTCCAGATCGTCAGCCCGGAGGACGAGGACAAGGAGCTTCTCGAGAGCTTCGACCTCTCCTTCGGCGGGGAGTACGGCGACGACGTCGAGCTCAGCTCCCGGCCGCCGGTCGTGACCGTCATGGGTCACGTCGATCATGGTAAGACGAAACTGCTGGACGCCATCCGCTCCACCGACGTGGTCGGGGGCGAGGCCGGTGGTATCACCCAGCACATCGGTGCCTACCAGGTGCGGGCCAAGGTCGACGGCGACGAGCGTCCGATCACCTTCATCGACACTCCGGGCCACGAGACCTTCACGGCCATGCGGGCCCGCGGTGCGCAGGTGACGGACATCGTGGTCCTGGTCGTGRCCGCCGACGACGGGGTGAAGCCGCAGACCATCGAGGCGCTGAACCACGCCCAGGCGGCCGGCGTCCCGGTCGTGGTGGCGGTCAACAAGGTCGACAAGGAGGGCGCCGACCCGGCCAAGGTGCGGGGTCAGCTCACCGAGTACGGCCTGGTGGCGGAGGAGTACGGCGGCGACACGATGTTCGTTGACGTCTCCGCCCGCAACCGGACGAACATCGACGGCCTGCTCGAGGCGATCGTCCTGACCGCCGACGCATCCCTGGACCTGCGGGCTCCGACCGAGGTCGAGGCGCAGGGTGTCGCCATCGAAGGTCGGCTCGACCGGGGCCGGGGTCCGGTGGCGACCGTGCTGGTCCAGCGCGGCACGCTGAGGGTCGGTGACTCGGTCGTCGCCGGCGAGGCGTTCGGTCGGGTTCGGGCGATGCTCGACGAACACGGTGGTCAGGTGGTCGAGGCGGGCCCGGCCCGACCCGTCCAGGTCCTGGGGTTCACCAGCGTTCCCGACGCGGGTGACAACTTCCTGGTGGTGCCCGAGGACCGGGTGGCCCGTCAGATCGCCGAACGGCGTCAGGCCCGCGAGCGTAACGCGGAGCTGGCGCTGAGCCGGGGCCGTCCGACGCTGGAGACGATCCTCGAGCGGATGAAGGAGGGCGAGAAGACCCAGCTCAACCTCATCCTCAAGGGCGATGTGTCCGGTTCGGTCGAGGCGCTCGAGGACGCCTTGCTCAAGATCGATGTCGGTGACGAGGTCGGTCTGCGGATCATCGACCGTGGGGTCGGCGCGATCACTKAGACCAACGTGATGCTGGCGTCGGCGTCCGACGCGATCATCATCGGCTTCAACGTCCGGCCGCAGGGCAAGGCGACGGAGCTGGCCGACCGTGAGGGCGTCGAGGTCCGGTACTACTCGGTGATCTACCAGGCTATCGAGGACATCGAGAACGCCCTGAAGGGCATGCTCAAGCCCGTCTACGAGGAAGCGCAGCTCGGTACCGCCGAGGTCCGCGAGGTCTTCCGCGTGCCGCGGATCGGCAACGTGGCCGGCTCTCTGGTCCGTTCCGGCGTCATCCGGCGGAACACCAAGGCCAGGCTCATCCGCGACGGCGTCGTCGTGGCCGACAACCTCACGGTCGAGTCGCTCAAGCGTTTCAAGGACGACGCGACGGAGGTCCGCGAGGGCTACGAGTGCGGTATCGGTCTCGGGTCGTTCAACGACATCAAGATCGATGACGTGATCGAGACGTTCGAGCAACGGGAGGTTCCCCGCGCCTGAGCACGTCCGCGGCCGGTGACGATCGAGCTGTCTGCCCGATCGTCACCGGCGGTGTGTGCCCGGCGGCGGGAGACGACCATGTGGATCGGAACCCTCAGCCTTGATCTGCTGCTCGGTGACGTGCACTCGTTGAAGGAGAAACGGTCGGTGGTGCGGCCGATCGTGGCGGAGCTGCGTCGCCGTTTCGCCCTCAGCGTGGCCGAGACCGGCCATCATGATCTGCACCGGCGAGCCGAGATCGGGATGGCGGTCGTCGCCGCGGACCGGGCGCACTGCGTCGAGGTCCTCTGTTCCTGCGAGCATCTGGTGGCCCAGCGACCGGACGTCGAGGTCCTCGCCGCGCGGGCGCGCTACTTTTCGGCGGACGACGCGGACGACGAACCGCATGCACCCGGTGAACCGCACGCACCCGGTGCATCTGCCGCGGTGAGCGTGMCGCCGGCGGGACCGGCGAACGAGGAGGTGGACGGTGGCTGATCCGGCCCGGGCACGGCGRCTGGCCGTGCGTATCCGCGAGGTTGTGGCGTCCACGCTGGAGCGTGGCGTCAAGGATCCTCGACTCGGCATGGTGACCGTCACGGATGTGCGGCTGACGCCGGATCTGGTCGACGCGACGGTCTTCTACACCGTCTACGGCGATGAGACGGCGCGGCAGGCGTCGGCCCAGGCGCTCGAATCCGCCCGGGGGCTGCTGCGCAGCCAGGTCGGCCGGGCCACGGGGGTGAAGGTGACCCCGACGCTCACCTTCGTTCATGACCGACTTCCCGACGACGCCCAGCATCTGGAGAAGTTGATCAGCGTTGCCCGGGAACGCGACGCGTATCTGGCCGAGGTCCGTCGGGATGCTCGCCCGGCGGGCGACGACGATCCCTACCGCCGGCCGCGCCCCGCCGCCGGCGAGGTGGATGAGCTGAGCGAGGTGGATGAGCTGAGCGAGGTGGACGAGTACGGCGGGACGGCCCGGCAGGAGGGATGACGGGGTACGGGCCCGGGACACCGCGGTGACAGGCACGAGACAGCTGCGATGGGAACTGACGATGAGCGATGCGACCGATCTCGCGGGCCCGCCGGCGGCGTCGGTCAACCGCTCCCGCCCGGACGGTGCCGGTCCGACCGGTGATTTCCAGGCCGCGGTGACCGCACTGACCGGCGCGATCGACGCCGGTGACGACATCCTGCTGATCGCCCACGTGAACCCCGACGGGGACAGTCTCGGATCGGCGTTGGCGCTGGGGCTCGCGCTGCGGTCGCTGGGCGGAAGGCCGCGGGTGTCCTTCGACGCGGATCCCTTCGTCGTTCCCCGGGTGCTTCGTTTCCTCGCCGGTCAGGATCTGTTGGTGGCCCCCGAGGCCGTCACCGGCCGGCCGGGTCTCGTGGTGACCCTGGACGCCGGCAGCCGGTCCCGGCTGGGCAGGCTCGCCAGCACCACGGCCGGTTGCCGGGTCCTGGTCGTCGACCACCATGCCTCCAACACCCGGTTCGGCGATCTCAATCTGGTCGACCCCGAGGCGGCCTCGACCAGCGCCATGGTCATCGACCTCGTCGATGCCCTGGGCGTGCGGCTCGACCGGGACATCGCGACAGCGATCTACACCGGTCTGGTAACCGACACGGGATCGTTCCGTTTCGCCGCGACGACACCGGCGGTGCACCAGCTGGCCGCCCGGCTGGTGGCCACGGGCATCCGTCCCGACCTGATCAGCCGTGCCCTGTGGGACACCCACCGCTTCGGCTATCTCAAGCTACTCGGGGAGGTTCTCGGCCGCGTCCGGCTGGAGCCCGAGTACGACCTCGTCTGGTCCTGGTGCGGCCAGGCCGATCTGCGCGCCGCGGGACTGGAGTACGACGAGATCGAGGGGCTCATCGACACGGTGCGCACCGTGTCGGAGGCAGAGGTCGCCCTTGTCTGCAAGCAGGATGGTGACGTCTGGAAGGTCTCGGTCCGTTCCAAGGGGGACGTTGACGTCGGCGCGGTCTGTACGGCTCTCGGTGGTGGCGGCCATCGCTTCGCCGCCGGATTCTCCTGCGGGACGACGCTCGACGAGTTGATGGACGTGCTTCGGGACGCGCTGGCGCGGGCTCCGCGCCTGGGGGGCCCGGGGACTCCGGAGAATCCGCGCGGCCCGGGTGGCCCGAGGAACGCGGTCCGGAGCCCGCGGTGAGCACCCGGGGGGGATCCACCCGGGGATCCGCGCGGCCGGGGGGAGCCGCATCCCGCCGGGGATCCGGTCCCGGTCCCAGTCCCGGGCCACAGGTCGACGGGCTCGTCGTCGTGGACAAGCCGGCCGGCTGGACGTCGCACGATGTCGTCGCCAGGGCGCGGCGCATTCTCGGGCAGCGTCGGATCGGCCACGCGGGCACCCTCGATCCGATGGCGACGGGCGTGCTGGTGCTGGGAGCCGGCCGGGGAACCCGCCTGCTCGGACATCTCGCCCTCACCGACAAGGTGTACGACGCCACGATCCGGCTCGGCCGGACTACCACGACCGACGACGCCGAGGGCGCGCCGGTCGAGGACCGTCCGGTGGACGTCGACGCCGACCGGCTCACGCGGGCCATGGCCGCCCTTACCGGGGTGCTCGACCAGGTTCCTGCCAGCGTGAGCGCGGTCAAGGTGGGCGGGGTACGCGCGTACGCCAGGGTCCGGGCCGGCGAGGTGGTCGATCTCGCCCCACGCCGGGTGACGGTCCACCGCTTCGACCTGCTGGCGCGGCGGGCCGCGGGCGACGGGGCGGTGGACCCGGYCGGAACCGATTTGGAGGTCACGGTCGGTTGCTCCAGTGGAACATACGTGCGGGCGCTCGCCCGTGATCTCGGGGCGGCGTTGGACTGCGGGGCGCATCTGACCGCCCTGCGGCGCACCGCCGTTGGTCCCTTCGACCTGGCGGGCGCAGTGACTCTCGACACGTTCGCCGAGCTGGGGCCGCGGGCGGTCACATCGCTGACCGACGCGGTCGCGGCCGGCTTCCTGCGCCGCGACGTGACGGCGGAGGCGGCAGCGGACGTGTCCCATGGCCGACGGTTGCCCCCGGTGGGACGGCCGGGTACGTACGGCGTCTTCGGTCCCGACGGGACCGTGCTGGCCCTGGTCGAGGAGACCGAGCATGCGGTCCGGTCGCTCGTCGTCTTCGCCCCGGTCTAGTCCGGCGGCCCCGGCCGGGGTTCGGTGGCCCGACAGCGCCCCACGAGAATGTCCTAGGCTTCGCACGTGCAAACGTGGCGAGGGGCGGAGAACACGCCTGTCCAGTGGCGGGGCGGGGTCGTCACGATTGGCTTCTTCGACGGGGTGCACCTCGGGCACCGGCAGATCATCGGCCGGGCGGTCCGGCTGGCGCGGGAACGCGGTGAGCGTTCGCTGGTGTTGACCTTCGACCCGCATCCCGGTGAGGTGCTGCGACCCGGCAGCCATCCCGCCCTGCTCACGACGCTGCGTTTCAAGGCCGAGCTGTTGGCCGGGACCGGGGTGGACGCGCTCTGCGTCGAGCCGTTCACGCTGGAGTTCAGTCGGGTCTCCCCGGCTGACTTCGTGCACGGGATACTGGTCGAGCGGCTGCGGGCGAGCGTGGTCGTGGTGGGGGAGAACTTCACCTACGGTCACCGGGCCGCCGGGACGCTCGCGACGCTGTCGGAGGCGGGCGCCCGGGAGGGATTCGAGGTTGACGGGGTCCGTCTCGTCCGCTCCGGCGAGCAGGTGCTCTCCTCGACGGCGATCCGTGCCCGGGTGGCCGAGGGCGACGTGGCGGCTGCGGCGGCCGCGCTGGACCGGCCGCATCGGGTCGAGGGTGTCGTCGTGCACGGCGACGCGCGTGGCCGCACCATCGGCTATCCTACGGCGAACATCCAGGTGACGCCGTGGGCCGCCGTTCCGGCGGACGGCGTGTACGCGGGCTTCGCCTGCTGGTCCGGCCGCCGCCAGCCCGCCGCCATCTCGATCGGTACGAATCCGACGTTCGAGGGACGCGACCKGCGCGTCGAAGCGTTTCTCCTGGACTTCGACGAGGATCTCTACGGCGAGTACATGGCCTACGAGTTCACCCATCGGCTGCGTCCGACCCTGCGCTTCGACTCGGTGGCCGAGCTCGTCACCCAGATGGCCGCGGATGTGGAGGCCACCCGCGCGGCAACCCTGCTCGTCTGAACTCGGCTGAACTCGGCTGAACWCCGCCGGTGGCCGAGCGGCTCTCCTCGGGTTGATAGGCTTCCCGGTCAGGCGGGTGCGGTGTGTCCGGACCGGACGGCGATGATGCCGAGGTCCGGTGATCGATCCGGGTGGGGAAGACCCCGGACGCGCGCCGTCCCGAAACAGAAGGAGAAGGTGGAGCGTGCCGCTCGCGAGCGACGTCAAGCAGAAGATCATGTCCGATTACGCCACCGTCGAGCGGGACACGGGCTCGCCCGAGGTGCAGGTCGCGATGCTGACCCGTCGGATCAGTGACCTGACCGAGCATCTCAAGGTGCATAAGCACGATCACCACAGCCGCCGCGGTCTGCTGCTGCTCGTCGGCCGTCGCCGACGGCTGCTGAACTACCTGGCGAAGACGGATATCAACCGATACCGCGCTCTGATCGAGCGACTCGGGCTACGGCGGTAGCGCGAAGAGGGGGAGCGGCCCGGGTGGGACGCTCCCTCTGACGCATCGGGGGTAGGTACCGAATGCGTCGAGCCGTCGGCGGAGTCGTCCGCTCGGCGGTGTGGAGGACCTGGCCGGGTCCGTGGTGGTGCGAGCCGCCGGTCCTCGGTCGTGGTCGCCGGGATGGGTACGGGCACCGGACCCGGGGACTTCGACTGAGCACCGGCATCCTCGTTGGCGTGGACCCGGCCGTAGAAGAGGCTCGGCCGCGTGGATCCGGCCGAGGAAGAGGATGGAGTGGTTCGAGTGGACGACTCGACACATGCGGCCGAAGCGGTCATCGCGACCCCRGCCGGAGACCGGACGGTTCGGTTCGAGACCGGACGTCTCGCCAAGCAGGCCGCCGGCTCCGCCGTCGCCTACCTGGGCGACACGATGGTGCTCTCGGCGACGACGGTCAGCAAGCAGCCCAAGGAACAGCTCGACTTCTTCCCGCTGACGGTGGATGTCGAGGAGCGGATGTACGCGGCCGGGCGCATCCCCGGTTCGTTCTTCCGGCGGGAGGGCCGCCCCAGCGAGGACGCGATCCTCACCTGCCGGCTCATCGACCGGCCGCTGCGGCCGTCGTTCGCCAAGGGGCTGCGCAACGAGATCCAGGTCGTGGCCACCGTGCTCGCCCTGGATCCCGACACCCTTTACGACGTGGTCGCCATCAACGCGGCCAGCGCGTCGACGACGCTGTCCGGCCTGCCCTTCACCGGGCCGATCGGTGCGACCCGGGTCGGGTTCGTCGACGGCGAGTGGATCGCCTTCCCGACCCATGCGGAGCTCGCTCGGGCGACCTTCGACATGGTCGTGGCCGGTCGGGTGATCGAGGACGGCTCGGACGTCGCGATCATGATGGTGGAGGCCGAGGCGACCCCGGGCACGGTCGAGCTGCTCGCGCACGGCGCGCCGGCTCCCACCGAGGAGGTCGTGGCCGCGGGCCTCGAGGCGGCGAAGCCCGCCATCCGTGAGCTCTGCCGGGCCCAGAGCGAGCTGGCCGCGCTCGCCGCGAAGCCTGCCCGGGAGTTCCCCGTCTTCATCGACTATCACGACGACGTGCTGGACGCGCTGTCCGCGGCAATCGGCGACGAGCTGTCCGCCGCGCTGCGCATCCCCGGCAAGGCTGAGCGCGAGAACGAGCTCGACCGGGTCCGCCAGCTCGCGGCCGAGAAGGTGGCCTCCCAGTTCGAGGGGCGAGAGAAAGAGATCGGCGCCGCCTACCGGGCGCTGACCAAGAAGCTCGTCCGCTCCCGCATCGTGACCGAGAGCGTGCGCATCGACGGTCGCTCGRCAACCGAGATCCGCGCGCTGTCGGCCGAGGTCGACTACATCCCGCGGGTACACGGCTCGGCGCTGTTCGAGCGGGGCGAGACGCAGATCCTCGGCGTCACGACCTTGGCCATGCTGCGCATGGAGCAGACGGTCGACACGCTCAACCCCGACCGCACCAAGCGGTACATGCACAACTACAACTTCCCGCCGTACTCCACCGGCGAGACCGGCCGCGTCGGTTCGCCGAAGCGCCGAGAGATCGGCCACGGGGCACTCGCCGAGCGGGCCCTGCTCCCGGTGCTGCCCAGCCGCGAGGAGTTCCCCTACGCGATCCGGCAGGTATCCGAGGCGCTGGGTTCGAACGGGTCAACGAGCATGGGCTCGGTGTGCGCGAGCACCCTGTCGCTGCTCAACGCCGGGGTACCGCTCAAGGCGCCGGTYGCCGGGATCGCGATGGGCCTCATCCACGCCGACGACTCCTACGTCACCCTGACCGACATCCTCGGGGCCGAGGACGCCTACGGGGACATGGACTTCAAGGTCGCCGGCACCCGGGACTTCGTCACCGCGCTCCAGCTCGACACCAAGCTCGACGGCATCCCGGCCTCGGTCCTCGCCGCGGCGCTCCAGCAGGCGCGCGGGGCGCGGCTCGCGATCCTCGACGTGATGGCCGAGGCCATCGGCAGCCCGGACGAGATGTCCGCTCACGCCCCGCGGGTCATCTCCGTCAAGATCCCGGTGGACAAGATCGGGGAGGTCATCGGACCCAAGGGTAAGATGATCAACCAGATCCAGGCGGACAGCGGTGCCGAGATCACCGTCGAGGACGACGGGACGATCTACATCGGCGCGGTGGACGGTCCGTCGGCGGAGTCCGCCCGGTCGGCGATCAACGCGATCGCCAACCCGCAGATGCCCGAGGTCGGCGAGCGTTATCTGGGGACGATTGTGAAGATCACCAATTTTGGGGCCTTCGTCTCGCTCACCCCGGGCCGGGACGGCCTGCTCCACGTCAGCAAGCTCAAGACACTCTCCGGCGGTAAGCGGGTAGAGAAGGTGGAGGACGTCCTGACGGTGGGCCAGAAGCTCCAGGTCGAGATCACCGAGATCGACAGCCGCGGGAAGATCAGCCTGTCCCCGAGCGCCGAAGCCGCCGACGCGGCGGCCGCCGCCTCCTGACGGCCCGTCGTGTCCGACACTCCCACGCCCGACCTGACCTGCTCAGCGGGGACCGCCGGCGCGCCGCGGAACAAGCCGGTTCCCGGCGCCCGGGCCGCGCACCTGCTCGCTGCTGGCGGAGTCAGTGGCGAATCGTTGCTGGACGGCACGGCGCGCCGCACCGTGCTCCCCGGCGGTCTGCGGGTCATCACCGAGCGGGTCCCCGGGGTGCGCTCGGTCGCGATCGGCGTCTGGGTCGCGGTGGGCTCGCGCGACGAGACGCCGGTGACCGCCGGATGCTCCCACTACCTGGAGCACCTGCTGTTCAAGGRCACGCCCAGCCGGGACGCGTTGACTATCAGCGCGTCGGTCGAGGCGGTCGGCGGGGACATCAACGCCTTCACCGGCAAGGAGTACACCTGCTACTACGTGCGGGTGCTCGACTCCGATCTCGCGATGGCCGTCAACGTCATCGCCGACATGGTCACCAACTCGCTGGTGACAGCCGACGACGTCGAGGCCGAGCGTGGCGTGATCCTGGAGGAGATCGCCATGTACGAGGACGACCCGGGTGACCTCGTCCATGACGTATTCGCGGCGGCGATGCTCGGGTCGTCGGTACTCGGCCGCCCGGTGCTCGGGACGACCGAGTCGATCGAGGGGCTGGGCCGGGAGACCATCGCGGACTACTACCGCTCCCGGTACGTCCCGCCGGCGATGGTGGTCTCCATCGCCGGCAACCTGGCGCACGACCGGGCGCTGGCGCTGGTCGCCGAGGCGTTCGCCGACCGTCTGACGGTGAGYGCCGAGCCGTTCGAGGTGCGTGGCGGATCGTACGACTACCCGCCGCCGCCCGGCATCGTCGTGACCGACCGGCCGACCGARCAGGCGCATCTCGTGCTCGGCACCAGGGGACTGTCCCGGCACGATCCGCGCCGTTACACGCTCGGCGTGCTGTCGACGGCGCTGGGCGGTGGGATGAGCTCGCGGCTGTTCCAGGAGATCCGGGAGAAGCGGGGGCTGGCGTACTCGGTGGGCTCGTTCGCCTCCCACTTCGCCGACGCGGGCCTGTTCGGCGTCTATGCCGGATGCGCCCCCAAGCGTGCCGACGTGGTCCTCGAGCTCGCCCGTGAGCAGGTACGCCAGATCGCCGAGCACGGGATCAGTGCCGAGGAACTCGACCGGGCCCGTGGGCAGAACCGCGGCTCGATGATCCTCGGCTTGGAGGACACCGGATCCCGGATGAGCCGCCTCGGCAAGAGCGAGCTCGTCCACGGTGAGGTCCTGTCGGTCGACGAGATCATCGCCCGGGTGGACGCGGTCACCCTCGACGATGTCACCGCGATCGCGCGGGAGCTGCTGGACCAGTCCTGGGCCCTGGGCGTCATCGGACCCTTCGACGACCACGACTTCAGCGCCGCCGTCGCCCGTTAGCGACTCTCGTCCCGAGAGGTTCACCGATGTCCGACTCCGAGTCCCGCCCGGTAACCGGCGCTGTCCCGGTAACCGGCGCTGTCCCGGTAACCGGGACAGCGGTGGGGGTGCTCGGTGCACGGGGACGGATGGGGTCGACGGTGTGTGCCGCCGTCGAGGCCGCCGCCGACCTGGCGCTGGTCGCGGCCCTCGGCACCGGCGATGACCGTGGTGCGCTCGCCGCGGCCGACGTCGTCGTCGACTTCACCACCCCCGACGCGGTGATGGACAACCTCCGCTGGTGCGTCCAGGCCGGCAAGCACGTCGTCGTCGGCACCACCGGCTTCGACGAGCCGCGGCTCGCGACCCTGCGTGGCTGGCTGGCCGCGGCACCGGGGGTCGGGGTGCTCGTCGCGCCGAACTTCGGGGTAGCCGCCGTGCTGATGATGACGTTCGCCGCCCGGGCCGCCCGGTTCTTCGACTCGGTGGAGATCATCGAGTTGCACCATCCCGGCAAGGCCGACGCGCCGAGCGGCACCGCCCGGCGTACCGCGCAGCTGGTCGCCGCGGCGCGTACCACCGCCGGGTTGCCGGTGGCCGGCCCGGACGCGACAACCGCCGCCCTCGACGGTGCCCGCGGCGCCCGGGTCGATGGCGTGCCGGTGCATGCCGTCCGCCTCGCCGGGCTCGTCGCGCATCAGGAGGTCCTGCTCGGGGGCGCCGGGGAGACCCTCACCCTGCGACACGATTCCTACGACCGCACCTCGTTCATGCCGGGGGTGCTGCTAAGCGTGCGGAAGGTCGGCGAGCGACCGGGACTCACGGTCGGTCTGGAGTCGCTGCTCGACCTGGACTAGCGCCGCGGGCATCTTGGGGCAGGTGTCTGCTGCCACCACGGGCCGCGAAAGATAGGTTTCCGGATGTGGTCGGACACGTTGACCGTCGTTTCCCGGCGGGTACCCGTAGCGTCTTTGGTATCGATCTTGGTACGACGTTCAGCTGCCTGGCCCGGGCGCGCCCCGACGACGTGTGCTCCCTGGTCAAGCGGCGGATGCCGGTCGTGGCGACCTTGGCGGCACCCGGGGCGCGGATCCGGCTGGATCCGGACGGCCCGGTGGCGTCGGCATCCGGTGGGGCGTCCAGGTGAGGGCCCGGTGGCTGGTGGCCGTGCTCGTCGCGGCGTGTGGCTTCTACCTCGGGCTGATCGGGTGGCGGGGAATCCAGTTGCTCGGCGACGATCGCTGGGCGGCCCGTGGACTCGGTCTCGGTGTCGTGCTGCTTCCGATGATCGGCGCCGTCGTCATCCTGCGTGAGCTGCGTTTCGGCCGCGACACCGAGCGGCTTGCCCGGATGTTCGACGTAGCCGCGGATGCGACGGCTGACGTCGAGTCCGGCACCGCCCGCGGCTTCGACCCCGGCGCCCGTGCCGACGAGCCGGTTCTCGTGCGCCGGCCGTCGGGCCGGATCGACCGCGCCTCGGCCGACGCCGCGTTCGCCCAGCGTCGGGCGGAGGTCGAGGCGGCGCCGGGTGAATGGCGTCGCTGGTACCGGCTCGCGGTCTCCTATGGAGATGCCGGGGACACCCGCCGGGGACGCGCCGCGATGCGTCACGCGATCGTCCTTGAGCGGCACTCCCGCGGGTGACCGTGCTCCGTCCCCTGGCGGTGAATTGCTCATCCAATGCAGGCGGCTCCGGGACGGCCATTGACATCTCCCGTAGGGAGTCGGGCGCCATCGGTGACGGGTGGTTATATCGTATCGACGTGGCTAGGAGGGAGACTGGGCCGGGCCGCGTACTTAACGCGTCGATGACCTGTGTACGATGCCGCAGAGGGTCGGCGTTGTCGGCCATCAGACTACTGGGGGGTAGTGCGGTGTTCGTGTCCTGCGGCCATTCGAGATCGGTCCGGCAGTGTCCATGCTGAGTGCTCCGGCGGGTGAGCAGCTACTGATCCTCTGATCTCCGATCATTTGATGTCCGTTTCCCCCGATCCTCCAACCTGGCCTCGCGGCGCGATCTGATCGGATGCGCCGCCTCCTTCGCATGGCTCAAGGGAGGACGCCCGTCGTCGCCGGACTCCGGACAGCGATCGACGGGCACTCTCCGGGGTCCTCTGTATTCCAGATCCGGGAGCACACGACKTGCGTGCGATAGTGACCGGCGGCGCCGGTTTTCTGGGCAGTCATCTCTGTGAACGCCTACTGGGCGGCGGCTACGAGGTCATCTGTTTCGACAACTTCATCACCGGCCGGCCGGAGAATGTGGAGCATCTGCTCGCCGACCCACGTTTCCGCCTGGTCAACCGGGATGTGAATGATTTCATTTATGTTTCTGGTCCGGTCGACGCCGTGTTGCACTTTGCGTCCCCGGCATCTCCGGTGGATTACTACGAGCTGCCGATCGAAACGCTCAAGGTCGGCTCGCTCGGTACCTTCCACGCCCTTGGCCTGGCGCGGCAGAAGAATGCTCGGTTCCTGCTCGCCTCGACCTCGGAGTCCTACGGCGATCCACAGGTCAATCCCCAGCCGGAAGGCTACTGGGGCAACGTGAACCCGGTCGGCCCGCGCAGTGTGTACGACGAGGCCAAGCGCTTCTCCGAGGCGGTGACCATGGCCTATCGGCGCAAGCACGGTGTCGACACCGGTATTGTCCGCATCTTCAACACCTACGGCCCGCGGATGCGGGTCGATGACGGTCGCGCCATTCCCGCCTTCATCTCCCAGGCGCTGCGGGGCGAGCCCATCACGGTCGCCGGTGACGGAACCCAGACCCGGTCCATCTGTTACGTCGACGACCTGATCGACGGCATCGTCCGACTTCTGCACTCGGACCTGCCCGGGCCCGTGAACATTGGGAACCCGCACGAGATGTCGATCCTCGACACCGCGGTGCTCGTCCGTGACCTGTGCGGATCGACGGCGCCGATCACCTTCGTCCCGCGGCCCCAGGACGACCCCTCGGTGCGTCAACCCGACATCACCCTCGCCCGGACCCTCCTGGGCTGGGAACCGAAGACGAGCCTGCACGACGGGCTCACCCGGACGATCTCCTGGTTCGCCGGCCAGCTCGCGGAGAGCCGTCAGGTCGCTTGACCGGCGTCACAGGTGTCCCGCCCCGCCACCGAGCTTTCCGGGGACGTGGCTTTCCAGGAACGTGGCCGCGCGGGGAACGTGACTTTCTGTTTGCGGGGGGAGGGTTCGTGATGGCCGGCGCCACGCCGTGTGCACCGCCGCGTTACGTGAGATCGGTGGCATTGGTCCGCAACCCGCCGAGGATGTCAGCGCCACCTACCTGCCGTGCGCGCTCAGGCCGAGGCGGGGCCCTCGCCGCCGATGCGTGGGCGAACGGCGACGGGCCCGGGACGTCCGCGGCAATGGTGACCMGAGAGTTCCCGTGGCCACGCCACCTCCCGGACATCTTCTTCCGGGACGTGGGCCGCCGGTCCCGGGTGCCGTGCGCGCGGTTCTTGCCACCGGCCGTGCACTACCCGACGCTGGCGCTGTGACCGGACCGGGGCTCCTGCTCGCGCCGATCGTCTGGTTCACCGGGATCGCCGCGGCCGCTACCAGGTCGGCGATGCACCGACCTGGGGGTTATGTTCTGCTGTGCCCGATGTCCGTCGCCCCGGGTGTGCCCGTGCCCATCGCGGTGTTCGCTGCCCGAACGGTCGGGACCGCGCGGTCCAGCCGAAGGGCGGTGGCGGTGGCGGTGGCCGTGGCCGTGGCCGTGGCCGTGGCCGTGGCCGTGGCCGTGGCCGTGGCCGTGGTACGGATCCTAGCCGCCGTCGGGTTGATCCTGCTGCCGGGATCGGTTGTTCCGGGCCGGTGTGGAGCACCGGTGACGAGTTGTTTCAGTTGATCACCGAAGAAGTGGATAACCGAGCTATGACGTCGACGAGTCGAGCCGAGACGGTCCTGGTGACCGGGGCGACGGGGTTCATCGGCTCTCATACCTGGGTGGACCTGCTCGCCGCGGGTCATCGGGTAGTGGGAGTGGACAACTTCGTCAACAGCTCACCGCGGGTGCTGGACAGGCTGCGTAAGGTGGTGGACGGCGACATCGACTTCGTGCGGCTCGATGTCCGTGACCGGGCGGCGCTCGGTGACGTGTTCCGCCGATGGAAGATCGATTCCGTTATTCACTTCGCCGCTCTCAAAGCCGTCGGCGAGTCGGTCGACATCCCGCTGGAGTACTACGACACGAACGTCAACGCGACGTTGGGTCTGRTCCGCGTGATGGCGGAGCACGGCGTGCGCCGGCTGGTCTTCTCGTCCTCGTGCGCAATCTACGGAGCGGCGGACAAGGTACCGATCGCCGAGGACACGCCGGCCCGCCCGACCAATCCCTACGCGCGCACCAAATGGATGTGCGAGCAGATCCTCGCCGACCTCTGCGCCCGGGATCCGTCCTGGCACGTGACGTCCCTGCGATACTTCAACCCCGCCGGGGCGCACGAGTCGGGCCTGCTCGGCGAGGATCCCMGTGGGGTGCCGAACAACGTCATGCCCTACCTGGCCCAGGTGGCGGTCGCCCGGCGCCCGGAGCTGTCCATCTTCGGCGACGACTACCCCACGCCCGACGGCACGGGCGTACGCGACTACATCCACGTGGTCGACCTGGCGGAGGGCCATCGACTCGCTCTCGATCATCTCGATGACCAGGCGGGACATCGGGTCATCAACCTCGGGACCGGCGCTGGCACCTCCGTGCGGGAACTGCTCGCGGCCTTCTCCGCGGCCTGCGCTCGTGATCTCCCCAGTCGCGTCGTGGCGAGGCGGCCGGGGGACGTCGCCGCCCTGGTCGCCGACGCGGCGCTCGCCCGTACGGCACTCGGCTGGTCAGCCCGCCGGGATGTCGCGGACATGTGCCGGGACGCCTGGGAGTTTCAGCGTCTCAATCCAGGGGGGTACGACGATGAGGAGGAGCCTGATGAGCTCGTCGGACAGCCTTGATGATGCGGCGGCGCCCGGAACCGGGCCTCGTCCACGCCTGACCGTCATCGGCACCGGGTACCTGGGGGCCACCCACGCGGTGTGCATGGCGGAGCTTGGCTTCGAGGTGCTCGCCGTGGACGTCGACCATTCGAAGATCGAGCGGTTGTCCGCGGGGGAGATCCCGTTCTTCGAGCCCGACCTCGCCGACCTCCTGCGCGCGAACCTCCGGACCGGACGGCTGCGTTTCACCACCTCCTTCGAGGAGATTGYCGAGTTCGGCGACGTGCACTTCGTCTGTGTGGGCACCCCCCAGCGTGCCGACGGTTACGGGGCGGACCTGAGCCACCTGCACGCCGCCATCGAGCGCCTCGCGCCGCTGCTGACCCGGCCGTGCCTCGTGGTCGGCAAGTCGACGGTGCCGGCCGGCACGGCTGCGGGGCTCGCCCGGACGATCGCGCAGCTCGCCCCGGCGAACCGCCCGGTCGCGGGCGAGACGGCGCCCGGCGCGGCGGGGGCCGACGGGTTGGGCCGCGTCGAGGTGGGTCATGACGGGTTGGGCCATGACGAGGTGGACGAGCCCGCCGCCGACATCTCCAGCGATCTCGCCGGCGTCCAGCTGGCCTGGAACCCGGAGTTCCTCCGGGAGGGCTTCGCGGTGGCCGACACCCTGCGACCGGACCGGCTCGTCTTCGGTGTCGCCTCCCCGGCTGCGGAGGGAGCGCTGCGGGCCGCTTTCGCGCCGGTGATCGCCCAGGGGGTGCCGGTCATCGTGACCGACTACGCGACGGCCGAGCTGGTGAAGACGGCGGCCAACTCCTTTCTCGCGACGAAGATCTCCTTCATCAACGCGATGGCGGAGGTGTGCGAGGCGGTCGATGCCGATGTCCTGACGCTGGCCGAGGCGCTGTCCCACGACGTGCGCATCGGCGGGAACTTCCTGCGTCCGGGGGTGGGGTTCGGGGGCGGCTGCCTACCCAAGGACATCCGGGCCTTCCAGGCCCGCGCAGACGAGCTCGGGGTCGGTGCGGCGCTGCGTTTCCTGCGTGAGATCGACGAGATCAACAATCGTCGCCGGGACCGTGTGGTGGACCTGGTCACCGCGGCCCTCGACGGCACGCTGGTCGGCCGGCGCCTCGTCGTGCTGGGCGCCGCGTTCAAGCCCAACTCCGACGACGTGCGGGACTCCCCGGCGCTCGCGGTCGCGGGGCTACTGGCCGAGACCGGCGCCGGGGTGACGGTCGTGGATCCGGTCGCGACGCACAACGCCCGGCAGGCCCTGCCCGGCCTCGCCTACAGCGACTCCGTCGAGGCCGTGGTCGAGGGGGCCGACGCGCTGGTCCTGCTCACCGAGTGGCGCCAGTTCGCCGACCTGGACCCGGCCCGGCTCGGGGCCGTGGTCCGGCGCAAGGTCGTGGTGGACGCCCGGCACGCGCTCGACGCCGACCAGTGGCGCCAGGCCGGATGGGTCTACCTGGCCCCCGGCCGGCCGACCGGCGTCATCCCGAGCTCGTTGCCGGAGCAGCGGCACCGGGGGGACGGAGCGCCGCCGGCGCCGGTCGAGCAGTGCGGCGAGACGGGTGCGCGGCTCGCGGAGGTCGAGGCGCGCGCGGGGCACCCGGTGTGATCGACGGGATGGGGCCCGGTGGAACGGGCCCCATCCCCGCCGTGGAATCGCTCTCCGGCTGTGAGGTCAACGAGCCCCACGCGATAGGCTGCTGCTTATGCGTCTCCTCGCTCGACATCGGTGACTGCCACCCGGCTTCGCGGTTGACCGTGCCCGGGGCGGCAGGTGCCCGTCCGTTCGAGATGATGAGGAGATTCCGCGGCGATGAGTGACGCGCCGATCGTCCGTCCCCTGCCCGTGAGCGGATTTSCCGAGTGGCTGCCCGAGGTCCGTCTCGTCGAGCAGCGCTGGCTCGACACCATCCGAGCGACGTTCGAGCGGTACGGCTTCTGCTCGGTGGAGACCCCCTCGGTCGAGGCGCTCGAGGTGCTGACCGCGAAGGGGGAGACCTCCCAGGAGGTCTACATGCTACGCCGCCTGCAGGCCGACGCCGACGACGACAGCGCCCGCCTCGGCCTGCACTTCGACCTCACAGTGCCTTTCGCGCGGTACGTGGCCGCCCACTTCAACGACCTCGTGTTCCCGTTCAAGCGCTACCAGATCCAGCGGGTGTGGCGGGGGGAGCGTCCTCAGGAGGGCCGCTTCCGCGAGTTCACCCAGTGCGACATCGACGTGATCAACGTTGATCAGGTGCCCCTGCACTTCGACGCGGAACTTCCCCGCATCGTGCACGAGGTCCTGGGCACCCTCGGCGTTCCGCCCTGGACCCTCAACATCAACAATCGCAAGGTGCTCCAGGGCTTCTACGAGGGTCTGGGCATCGGCGATCCGCTGGCCGTCATCCGGGTCGCCGACAAGCTCGACAAGATCGGCCTCGCGGGGGTGGAGGGGCTGCTGACCACCGCGGTCGGGCTCGACCCGGACCAGGTGCGCGCCTGCCTGGAGCTCACGGGCATTCGGGGCTGCGATCCCGGCGTCGTCGAGGAGGTACGCCGGCTCGGGGTGAAATCGGACCTGCTCTCCGAGGGGCTCGACGAGCTCGCCGCGGTTCTCGGCGATCTCGCCGACCTGCCCGCCGGCGACGTGGTCGCGGACCTCTCGATCGCCCGCGGTCTCGACTACTACACCGGGACCGTCTACGAGGCGAAGTTCGTCGACTGGCCGGACTTCGGCAGCATCTGCTCGGGGGGGCGGTACGACAACCTTGCCGGCTCCTTCATCCGCCGCAACCTCCCCGGCGTCGGGATCTCGATCGGCCTCACCCGCATCTTCGCCAAGCTCCTGGCCGAGGGCCTGCTCACCACCGGGCCGTCCAGCCCCGCCGACGTGCTGGTCGTGATCCCCGCCCCGCCGCGCCGCGCCGCCGCCCTCGCGACGGCCGCCGAGCTGCGCACCCGGGGGCTGCGGGTGGAGACCTACCACCAGCCGGACAAGGTGGCCAGGCAGGTCCGCTACGCCTCCCGCAAGGGCATCGGATTCGTCTGGTTCCCGCCCTTCGACGATGGCCGGGCGCACGAGGTGAAGAACATGGCCACCGGGGACCAGTCCGCGGCGGACCCGGCGACCTGGACCCCGTCCGCGGGCTGACCGGCGGGCCCGGGGGTCGTGCGCAGCCCGCGGTCCGATGCGCGCGGCGGGCGTGCCGCCGCGCCATCGCCGGGAGGCTGTCCGTCGTGACGTGGCCGGGCGGCCGGGGATTGACGGGGGCGGAGATCCCCGGCCGCGCCATGCCACGCCGTGAGGGCGGGCACTGCGACTCCTCGTCGCTGGGGACTGACGAGGCGTCCACCTCCGGTGTACCACGCGGGTCGTGACTGCCAATCCCCGCGCGTCGATCGGGTGACCGGACGGGTAAGTGGATGCCGACACGATCCCGGTTGGGCGATTGCTGGCCCGGTCGGGTGATTGCAGGCCTGGCGTCCGGGTGCATGCCGCCGCCGGGTGAGGTCCCCGCGCCCCGGCGGATGGGCGCCGTCTATCGTGGGCGGAGTCCGCCAGCGACCGGGCAACGGGTCCCGCGTCCAGATGATGGATGATGGAGGTGGCAGTGTCGCAGCCGACGTCCGAACCGACGTCCGAACCGACGTCCGTGCGGCTTCGGGTCCAGGTGATCGCCAAGACCGAGTTCATCCCCCCGGACGACGTGGCCTGGAGCACCGACGCCGACGGCGGTCAGGCCCTCGCCGAGTTCGCCGGGCGGGCCTGCTACCAGAGCTGGAACAAGCCGAATCCRGCGACCGCGACCAACGMCGGCTACCTACGGCACATTCTCGACGTCGGGCATCTGTCCGTGCTCGAGCACGGGACCGTATCGCTCTATCTCACCGGGGTGTCGCGCAGCCTCACCCATGAGCTGGTCCGGCACCGGCACTTCTCCTACAGCCAGCTCTCCCAGCGCTACGTCCCCGAGCGGGACGCCGCCGTGGTGGAACCGGAGGTCATCGCGGCCGATCCGGAGCTGCACGCCCTGTTCCAACAGGCCGCGGCGGCCTCGCTGGAGGCCTACGGGCGCCTGTTGGAAGGTCTGGAGAAGCGGTTCGCCGACGTTTCCGCGCCCATCTCACGGCGCAAGCAGGCGCGCCAGGCGGCCCGGTCGGTGCTGATGAACGCGACCGAGACCCGGATCGTGGTCACCGGGAACTACCGGGCGTGGCGGCACTTCATCGGGATGCRGGCGAGTGAGCATGCCGACGTGGAGATCCGCGGGCTTGCCGTCGCCGTCCTGCGGGAACTGCTCCGGGTGGCGCCCAACGTGTTCGCCGACTTCCGGATCTCGACGCTGGATGACGGCACCGAGGTCGCCTCCAGCCMGCTGGTGGGGGAGGGCTGAGCGCCGGACCTTCCCGCCGCCGGCCGTCTATTGATTTACTGGGAGAAAGAGAAAGAGTACAGCCGATGACGAGCGTCGTCGACGCCGAGCGGAGCGGGGCGGATCCGGCCGCGGGGCCGTTGTCCCCGGCGGAGCTTGACCTCATCCACGCCTACTGGCGAGCGGCGAACTATCTGTCCGTCGGACAGATCTACCTGCTCGACAATCCCCTGCTCACCGAGCCGCTGCGTCCGGAGCACGTCAAACCGCGCCTGCTCGGGCACTGGGGCACGACTCCCGGCCTGAACCTCATCTACGCCCATCTGAACCGCGTGATCCGGGCAAAGGACCTGAACGCCATCTACATCATCGGTCCGGGTCACGGCGGTCCCGGCATCGTGGCGAACGCCTACCTGGAAGGCACCTACAGCGAGGTCTACCCCTCGATCRGCCGGGATGTGGCGGGGATGCGGCGGCTGTTCCGGCAGTTTTCCTTCCCCGGCGGAATTCCCAGCCACGTCGCGCCGGAGACTCCCGGGTCCATTCATGAGGGCGGCGAGCTCGGTTACGCRCTGACCCACGCCTACGGCGCGGCCTTCGACAATCCCGACCTGGTGGTCTGCGCCGTCGTGGGGGACGGGGAGGCCGAGACGGGCCCGCTCGCGGCGAGCTGGCACTCCAACAAGTTCCTCGACCCGGGTCGCGACGGCGCGGTGCTGCCGGTCCTGCACCTCAACGGCTACAAGATCGCCAATCCGACGATCCTGGCCCGCATCCCCGAGCAGGAGCTGACCGCGCTCCTGCGTGGCTACGGGTACCATCCGTACTTCGTGGTCGGGGACGACCCGGCCGCGGTGCACCAGCGGATGGCGGGCGTCCTGGACGCCGCCGTCGGCGAGATCCACGAGATCCAGGACCGGGCCCGCCGCCACGGCCGCACCGAGCGCCCCACCTGGCCGATGATCGTGCTGCGGACCCCCAAGGGGTGGACCGGGCCGGCCACTGTTGACGGCCTGCCGGTCGAGGGCACGTGGCGGTCCCACCAGGTGCCCGTCGCGCAGTTGCACGACAACCCCGGGCACTTGGCCCAGCTGGAGGCGTGGCTGCGCTCCTACCGGCCGGAGGAGCTCTTCGATGCCGGCGGCGCCCCGCGGGCCGAACTCGCCGCGCTCGCCCCCCGCGGTCCCCGGCGGATGAGTGCGAACCCGCATGCCAACGGGGGCGAGCTGCTGCGTGATCTGACTCTTCCCGACTTCCGTGACTACGCGGTCGACGTCACCGCCCCCGGGACCACCCTCGCCGAGCCGACCCGGATCCTGGGCGCGTTCCTACGGGACGTGGTGGCCGCCAATCCGAGCACCTTCCGGGTGATGGGCCCGGATGAGACCGCCTCCAATCGGCTGGGTGCGCTCTTCGAGGTGACCGACCGCGTCTGGAACGCCGGGACGGAACCGACGGACGAGCACCTGGCCGTGGAYGGTCGGGTCATGGAGGTGCTTTCCGAGCATCTGTGCCAGGGCTGGCTGGAGGGCTATCTGCTCACCGGCCGGCACGGGTTCTTCTCCTGCTACGAGGCGTTCATCCACATCGTCGACTCGATGGTCAATCAGCACGCGAAATGGCTGAAGACCACCCGGCACATCCCGTGGCGGCGCCCGATCGCATCGTTGAACTACCTGTTGACCAGCCACGTGTGGCGGYAGGACCACAACGGCTTCTCCCATCAGGACCCCGGATTCATCGACCACGTCGTGAACAAGAAGGCCGAGGTCGTCCGGGTGTACCTGCCCCCGGACGCGAACACCCTGCTCTCCGTCGGCAACCACTGCCTGCGCAGCCGGCACTACATCAACGTGATCGTGGCCGGCAAGCAGCCGGCGTTGAACTACCTGTCGATGCCGGCGGCGATCGCCCACTGCACCCGTGGCCTGGGCATCTGGGACTGGGCCAGCAACGACCACGACGCGCCCGGCGACGGGCTGCCGGATGTGGTGATGGCCTGTGCCGGGGACATCCCGACCCTGGAGACCCTCGCCGCGGTGGACCTCCTGCGCCAGCACTTCCCCGATCTGAAGGTGCGCGTCGTCAACGTCGTCGACCTGATGTCCCTGCAGGACGAGGCGGAACATCCGCACGGCATCTCGCACGCCCGCTTCGACGCGCTGTTCACCACCGACCGGCCGATCATCTTCGCCTACCACGGCTATCCCTGGCTGATCCACCGGCTGACCTACCGGCGGCACAACCATCACAACCTGCATGTCCGTGGCTACATCGAGGAGGGGACGACCACCACCCCGTTCGACATGGTCATGCTGAACAACCTCGACCGGTTCCACCTGGTGGCGGACGTCATCGACCGGGTACCGAGCCTGGGCGCCCGCGCCGCGCACGTCCGGCAGCAGATGATCGACGCGCGGCTCGCGGCCCGGACCTACACCCGGGACCACGGCGAGGACGCCCCGGAGATCCGGAACTGGACTTGGCCCTACTGAGCCTCGCCCCTACCGAGCCCCGCCCCGTCGCGATGAACGTCCTGGTGGTCAACGCCGGATCGGCCAGCCTCAAGCTGCGGCTGATCGGCCCGGACGACKTCCTGCTCGCCGCGCGCGATCTCACCGCGCCAGCCGGTCGGGTGGACCCGGCCGGGGTCATCGCCGCGTTGCGCGAGCTCACCCACGAGGGTGGCCAGCCGGGCGCGGTCGGGCACCGCATCGTGCACGGCGGGACGGATTTCACCGCACCCGTGGTCGTCGACCGGGCCGTGGCCGAGCGGCTGCGGAGGCTGACCGCCCTCGCCCCCCTGCACCAGCCTGCGGCACTTGCCGCCCTCGACGAGGTCGGGGCGGCCGTGCCCGAGGTGGCGCAGGTCGCTTGCTTCGACACGGCGTTCCACAGCCGGATGCCGGCGGAGGCCATCACCTACGCCATCCCGGCCGAGTGGCGGGAGCGGTATGGCATCCGCCGGTACGGCTTCCACGGCCTGTCCCACGCCCACGTCTCCCGGCGGGCGGCCGCGCTCACCGGGGCGCGGCGCATCGTGACCTGTCATCTCGGCTCGGGCGCGTCGCTCGCCGCCGTTCTCGACGGGGTGGGGGTGGACACCACGATGGGCTTCACCCCGCTGGAGGGCCTGGTGATGGCCACCCGGTCCGGCACCGTGGATCCCGGCGCGCTGCTGTGGCTGCAGACGGAGGCGGGACTGAGCGCGCACGAGCTCACCGATCGCCTGTTCACCTCGGCGGGGCTGCGCGCGCTCGCGGGGACGGCGGACATGCGGGATGTCGAGTCCGGCGTCGCCGCGGGTGAGCCTGCCGCCGCGCTGGCGCTGGCGGTCTACCTGCACCGGCTGCGCGCCGGGATCGCCGCGATGACCGCCGCGCTGGGCGGGCTGGACGCCCTGGTGTTCACCGGCGGCGTCGGGGAGAACTCCGCCTCCGTGCGGGCCGGGGCCGCGGCCGGACTCGGCTACCTGGGCGTGGCGGTGGATCCCGAGCGTAACGATCCGGCCCGGGCCGGTGGTACGGGTCTGCCGGGCGGCACGGGCCCATCTGGTGGTACGGGCCCATCTGGTGGTACGGGCCCATCTGGTGGTACGGGCCCATCTGGTGGTACGGGCCCATCTGGTGGTACGGGCCCATCTGGTGGCACGGAGCGCGAGATCGGCGTGCCGGGGGCCGCCGTGCGCACGCTCGTGATCGAGGYACGCGAGGACCTGGAGATCGCCCGCGGGACCCGGGCGGCCCTCGCTGGTGGCAATGGGTGATGGTAGTCCGGCATTACGGTAATGTCCCGGGTGGCGGGTGCGATCCTGGCGGACCCGCGCGCCGCCGGATGGCACCGCCCGGACGATCCGGTGGCGGTACTCTGGAGGCTCTGTCGCGGCGAGTGGGACGGTGCTGCGCGGTCCGGTCCGGTGCGGTGCGGTGTTGTCTTCGCCGGTCGTCCCGTCGTCCCCGAGCGGGGCCCGGCCGGTCGCGATCCGTCTCCATCCGGTGACGGCAGGGTCCGATCGGCGTCCGACCCGGTCGCGGTGCCCGACACCGCGCGGTGCGCCGTCCCCGGGCTGGGCCGGATGGTATCCGCGTGTGGTGGCCCGGCGGCCCCCGCGGGTCTCGCGCCGGTCGCCGGTGGTGCTTGTGGGCGGGTCCGGGGAGCAGACCCGGCTCGGGCCGGCGGAGCGGGAAAGGCGGCGTGGGCGGAGGATGGACCGGTGCCGGCCCGGCGGTGTCGGAGGAGTGAACGTGGAGGTTCGGCGGTCCGGCGGGTGACGTCGGTCGCCGAGGTGATGTCGGAGGTGCCGTCTAGCGTGACCGGTATGTCAATGTTGCCGCCGGCGCCGTTCGGGCGCGTGATCACAGCGATGGTCACGCCGTTCCGGGCGGACGGCGGTCTCGATGAGGCGGGTGCCGCGCAGCTCGCGAGCCGTCTGGTGGACGCCGGCAACGACGGGCTCGTGGTCAACGGCACCACCGGGGAGTCTCCGACGACCACCGACGAGGAGAAGGACCGCCTGGTGCGGGTCGTCGTCGAGGCCGTGGGAAGCCGTGCCCGCGTGATCTCCGGTGTCGGGACGAGTGACACCGCGCACAGCGTGGAACTGGCGCGGGCCGCCGAAGCCGCGGGCGCGCACGGCCTGCTCGTCGTGACGCCCTACTACAACAAGCCACCGCAGGCCGGGTTGCTGCGGCATTTCGTCACCGTCGCCGAGGCGACCGGGCTACCGGTCGTCGTCTACGACATCCCCGGCCGGACCGGGGTTCCGGTGGCGTCGGAGACTTTGGTGCGGTTGGCCGAACACCCGCGTATCGTCGCGGTCAAGGACGCTAAGGACGATCTGCCCGCATCCTCCTGGGTGCTGGCGCGGACCGGTCTGGCGTATTACTCCGGCACCGACGCGCTCAATCTGCCGTTGCTGTCCATCGGGGCATGCGGAGTCATCAGTGTTGTCGGGCACGTGGCCGCACCCGCGATCCGTGCCATGATCGAGGCCTTCGGGGCCGGTGAGGTGGGTCGGGCGATCGCGCTGCATCAGGGCTTGCTGCCCGCGTACGAAGGAATGTTCCGCACCCAGGGCGTGATCCTGGCCAAGGCCGCGCTGCGGCTGGCCGGGCTGCCCGCGGGGCCGGTCCGGCCACCGTTGGTGGACGCCACTCCCGCCGAGGTCGCGCGGCTGCGGGCGGACCTCGCCGAGGCGCTCCTCGACGCCGCCGGGCCGCCGGGCGCGCCTGGCGGCGTCGAGGCCGGGGGGCGGGGCGCGCCGGCCGGCGCCTCGTCCGGGTCCGGGTCGTCCGGGTCCGGGTCGTCCGTCGGGCTGGCCGTCGCCGCGGCGGGTGAGGTCTCATGAGCCATCCGCATCCCGACCTCGGCCCGCCGCCGCCGCTGCGCGCGGACGGCCTTCGGATCATCCCGCTCGGTGGGGTTGGGGAGATCGGTCGCAACATGACCGTCTTCGAACACGCCGGCCGGCTGCTGATCGTGGACTGCGGGGTGTTGTTCCCGGAGGACGTCCAGCCGGGGATCGACCTGATCCTGCCCGACTTCACCGCCATCCGGGATCGCCTCGACGACATCGAGGCGGTGATCCTCACCCACGCACACGAGGATCACATCGGGGCGGTGCCCTACCTGCTGCGGGAACGGCGTGACATCCYGCTGATCGGCACCCGGCTCACCCTGGCGCTGATGAACGCGAAGCTCGCCGAGCACCGCGTCAAGGCGGTCACTCAGGAGATCCGGGAGGAGGAGCGGCACGCCTTCGGGCCGTTCGAGTGCGAGTTCTTCGCGGTCAACCACTCCATCCCGGACGCCGTGGCMGTGGCCATCCGCACCGAGGCCGGGCTCGTCCTGCACACCGGCGACTTCAAGATGGACCAGCTGCCGCTCGACGGCCGGCTGACCGACCTGGGGGGCTTCGCGCGGCTCGGCCGCGAGGGTGTGGACCTGCTGCTGTCCGACTCGACCAACGCCGAGGTGCCCGGGTTCGTCACCTCCGAGCGGGAGATCGCCCCGGTGCTCGACGGAGTCTTCCGCGAGGCGACCCGCCGGATCATCATCGCCTGCTTCGCCAGCCATGTGCACCGGGTGCAGCAGGTGCTCGACGCGGCCGAGGAGCACGGCCGGTCGGTCTGCTTCGTGGGCAGGTCGATGGTCCGCAACATGGGAGTGGCCCGCGACCTCGGGTTGCTGCGGGTGCCACCGGGTCTGATCGTCGACGCCCGGGACGTGGACGCGCTGCCGGACCGCAACATCTGCCTGATCTCCACGGGCTCCCAGGGGGAGCCGCTCTCGGCCCTGTCCCGGATGGCCAACCGGGATCACCAGATCCGCATCCAGGCCGGCGACACGGTCGTGCTCGCTTCCAGCCTCATCCCCGGCAACGAGAACGCGGTGTTCCGGGTGATCAACGGGCTGACCCGCTACGGCGCCAAGGTCGTTCACAAGGGCGTGGCGAAGGTGCACACCTCGGGTCACGCCCCGGCGGGCGAGTTGCTCTACGTTCTGAACGCCACCAGGCCGTCCAACGTCATGCCGGTCCACGGCGAATGGCGGCACCTGCGGGCCCATGCCAAGCTCRCCGAGGCGACCGGGGTGCCCCCGGACCACGTAGTGCTCGCCGAGGACGRCATGGTCATCGACCTGCTTGACGGCCGGGCGCGGATCACCGGCGTTGTTCCCTGCGGCTATGTCTACGTTGACGGCGCCGCGGTCGGGGACGTCGGTGAGCCGAGCCTGAAGGACCGCCGGATCCTCGGCGAGGAGGGTTTCATCACGATCACCGTCGTGGTGGACGCCGCGGCGGGCAAGGTCGTCGTCGGCCCGGATCTCTCCGCCCGCGGCTTCTCCGATGCGCCGGGCGCCTTCGACTCCGTCTCCAAACTGGTCAGCGACGGGCTGGTGGACGCGATGCGCACCGGGATGAACGATCTGACGGCCCTGCAGCAGCTCGTGCGGCGTACGGTCGGTCGCTGGGTCAACGAGAACTACCRGCGCCGTCCGATGATCGTTCCGGTGGTTCTCGAGGTCTGAGGCGTTGCGGCGCGCCCGGTTCGTCGGGGTTGCCAGTACTCGGGCACGCTCGTGTGTACCGTTTCGACGGTGGCCACACGGACCAGTGGCGCGCGGACGCGTGCGCAGACGGAGACGGCCACGTCCCGGCCGAGGGGCGGTGGTGGGCGTCAAGGCACCTCGCGGGGTGAAGGTACCTCGCGAGGCGGCGGTCAGGGCGGCAAGGCACGCGCATCGACGGCGGCTGGCCGGTCGGGCGGCTCTGGCCGGTCGGGCAGCTCCCGCGCGGCCGGCCGCGGTAGGACACCGGCCCGTCCACCGGCGCGGGCGAGTCGCCCCCCGCTGTCGCTGCTGATCGGCCAGACAGTCGTCAAGAGCGTCTACCGGCTGTGGATGGGCGCGGCGACGGCGCTGGGCACCGTGCTGCGCCGGGCCGGTCGGGGCGCCCGTGAGCTGCACATCGATCCAGGGCACCGGCGTGACGGGCTCGGCCTGACCGCGTTCGGCGGGGCGATCCTGGCCGGCGCCTCGGTGTGGTTCTCCGCCGCCGGGCCGCTGGGGAGGTATGTGGCCGCGATCCTGGAGCTGCTGGTCGGCGCCGGCGCCTGGGTACTGCCGCTGTTCGGCCTGGGCGCCGCGTGGCGGCTGGTCCGGTCCCCGACCGATCCGGATAGCCGGGGCCGGGTGGTGATCGGGTGGACGGCGGTCGCCGTCGKTCTGCTCGGCATGGTGCACATCGCCCGTGGCCTGCCCGACTTCTCGGACGGCGTCGCCCGGATGCGGGCGGCCGGTGGCGTCGTCGGGCTGCTCGGTGGCCTCCCGCTGGCGAGCGCGGTGACGCCGTACGTCGCCGTTCCGCTGTTGCTGCTGCTGACGTTCTTCGGCGTTCTCGTCATCACGGCGACCCCTGTCCGCCAGGTGCCCGAGCGGCTCGGTGAACTCGTTGATCGGCTCACCATCGGGGTGCGCGGTCCCGCCCGGGATGCCGGCGAGTACGACGCGGACGCGGACTTCCGCGACGACCCCGAGGACGATTCGGAGCTGTCCGACGGCCTGCTCGCAGCCGGGGCGGCCGGGGCGGGTAGGGGTCGGCGTCGGCGTGGTGGTCGGGCGACCCCGCCTGGGGGAACGTCCCCGGGTGATGGCGATGCCGCCGATGCCGCCGATGCCGCCGATGCCGCCGGGCCGCCCGCCGGGCCGCCCGCCGGGGATCTCGCCCTCGACCTGTTCGGCGAGCTCGCCGGCCCGGAGGCGGACACCGGCTACGTGACCACGGCCCCCGACCCGGGCGGTGCGGCCGCCGGTGGCGGGGAACCGGTAGCGGGGGCCGCACCGCCCGGGTCGCAGCGCAGGGCCCGGGCCCGGACAGCCCGGGTGACCGCGGGTGCGGCGGACACCGCGACCGGCGTCCCCGGTCCGGGTTCCGCGGACTTCGGCGGCGAGATCGAGCATCTGGTCCCCCCGACCGACGGTGACTACCGGCTGCCGTCGCCGACCCTGCTGCGTTCCGGTACGCCGCCCAAGGTCCGCTCGGCCGCGACCGACGGGGTGATTGCCTCGCTGACCGACGTGTTCGCCCAGTTCAAAGTGGACGCCCAGGTCACCGGCTTCACCCGGGGACCGACGGTGACCCGCTACGAGGTCGAGCTCGGTGCCGCGGTCAAGGTCGAGCGGATCATCCAGCTCACGAAGAACATCGCGTACGCGGTGAAGAGCCCGGACGTGCGGATCATCAGTCCGATCCCGGGCAAGAGCGCGGTCGGTATCGAGATTCCCAACACCGACCKGGAGTTGGTGTCGCTCGGCGACGTCCTGCGCAGCGGGGAGGCGATCGGTAACCCGCATCCGCTAGTTGTCGGTCTCGGCAAGGACATCGAGGGCGGCTACGTGCTCGCCAACCTGGCCAAGATGCCGCACATCCTCATMGCCGGGGCGACCGGAGCCGGCAAGTCGACGTGTATCAACACCCTCATCACCTCGGTGCTGGCCCGGGCCACCCCTGACCAGGTGCGCATGGTGCTGGTGGACCCCAAGCGGGTCGAGCTGACGAACTATCAGKGTATTCCCCATCTGATCACGCCGATCATCACGAATCCCAAAAAGGCGGCCGATGCGCTGCAATGGGTCGTGAAGGAGATGGAGAACCGGTACGAGGACCTGGCCGCGTGCGGGGTGCGTCACGTCGACGACTTCAACCGCAAAGTGCGCAACGGCGAGATCGCCGCCCCGCCGGGATCCGAACGTGTCTACGTGCCCTACCCCTACATCCTGGCCATCGTCGACGAGCTCGCCGACCTGATGATGGTGGCGCCGCGCGACGTCGAGGACGCCATCTGCCGGATCACCGCCATGGCCCGGGCGGTGGGCATCCACCTGGTGCTCGCCACCCAGCGGCCCTCCGTCGACGTGGTGACCGGTCTGATCAAGGCGAACGTGCCGTCCCGGCTCGCCTTCGCGACGGCGTCGTTGGCGGACAGCCGGACGATCCTCGACCAGGCCGGCGCGGAGAAGCTCGTCGGCCTGGGGGACGCGCTCTTCCTGCCGATGGGAGCGGGTAAACCCGCCCGTATCCAGGGTGCCTTCGTTTCCGAGGACGAGATCGCGGCCATCGTCGACCACACGAAGGAACAGGCGCCGGCGGCGTTCCGGGAGGACGTGTTCGACGCCGGCGGCGAGGCCAGGAAGGAGATCGACGAGGAGATCGGAGACGATCTGCAGCTCTTCCTGCAGGCCGTCGAGCTCGTGGTGAGCACGCAGTTCGGCTCCACCTCGATGTTGCAGCGCAAGCTGCGGGTCGGGTTCGCGAAGGCCGGGCGGCTGATGGACCTGATGGAGAGCCGGGGCATCGTCGGCGCAAGTGAGGGATCGAAGGCGCGTGACGTGCTGGTCATGCCGGACGAGTTGGAGGGTTTGCTCACAACCCTGCGTAACGGATGAGGAAGCCTCCGGTGGAATGTCCCCGCTTTCAGCGCCGGGGGACGCACCGTAAACTGAAGGCCTCGCGCCCACGGTAGGCKGAAAAGACGGTTGCGGAGGTTCGCTCATGCAGTCCGCGGACGATCCGCAGCCGCGGGACAGCGTCGGGTCCATCCTGGCCGCGGCGCGGCGTGACCGCGGTCTCACGGTCTCCCAGGTCAGCGAGCGCACCCGGGTCAGGGCGGGTCTGATCGATCAGATCGAGCGGGACGACTTCTCGCAGTGCGGCGGCACGGTGTATGCCCGCGGGCATCTGCGCAGCATCGCCACCACCCTCGGGCTCGATCCCGGGCGGGTGCTGGCGGCTTACGACGCCTCGCACGAGCACCACACCGGCCCATTGATGATTATCCCCTCGRCCGAGTTCGATCCGCTGCGCGGGGGGTCCCGCCGGCGGCGCGGCGGGTTCCGGTGGGGTCCGGCAATGATCGTTTCGCTKGTCGTGGTGTGCGTCATCGCGGCTCTCGCGTTGCTGCTGCCAGGTTCCTCCGGTTCCTCGGACGACAGGGCCGCGCCGGGGCCGGGCGGGGCCGTGGGGCTCACTCCGACCGTGAGCGTCCCGCCGGTCTCGACGAGCCCGGCCGCTCCCAGCGTGACCACGCCCGCGCCGACAGGGGTGAACGTCGTCCTGACGGTACGCGACGCGCAGAGCTGGCTGGAGGTGCGCGACGACGCCGAGCATGTCCTGCTCTCCCAGCTCCTGCAGTCCGGCGACAGCCGGACGGTGACGGCGTCGGGGGCCCTGCACATCAGGGTGGGCAATGCCGGTGCGGTCGATGTGTCGTGCAACGGCAGGAGCCTCGGGGCGCCGGGCGGGCTCGGGCAGGTCGTGACGATCCGGGTGAGCGCCGCAGCCTCCGGCGCCTGCGAGGTCGGCGACGAACAGCGTAGCGGTCTCGTGGCCGCGCCACCGCCCGCGCCGGTCCCGGTAGCCTGACCTGGTGTCCACACGCCTCCATCGCCGGGTAGCTCTGATCACGCTCGGTTGTTCCCGGAACGAGGTGGATTCGGAGGAGCTGGCCGCCCGGCTCGGCGCGGACGGGTGGGAGCTCGTCTCCGACGCCGCCGACGCCGACGCCGTGCTCGTCAACACCTGCGGATTCGTCGACGCGGCGAAGAAGGACTCCATCGACGCCCTGCTTGCGGCGGACGGCCTGCGGGCCGGTGGCGGTCCGTCCGGTCCCGCGGACGGCGCCGGCCCGGGTCCGCGCGCGGTGGTGGCCGTGGGCTGCCTGGCCGAGCGTTACGGAACCGAGCTCGCCGAGAGCCTGCCCGAGGCGGACGCGGTCCTCGGATTCGATGCCTATCCGAACATCGCCACGCACCTCGCGGCCGTGCTGGCCGGTACCCCGGTGCCCGCGCACTCCCCGCGTGACCGGCGGACGATGCTGCCGATCACCCCGGTGGACCGGGCCGCCCCCGCTCTCCCGCCGGCCGCGGTGTCCACCGGAGCCGTTCCGCTGCGCCGGCGGTTGACGRCCGGGCCGGTCGCCGTCCTGAAGATCTCCAGCGGGTGTGACCGGCGCTGCGCCTTCTGCGCGATCCCGTCGTTCCGCGGCTCCCACGTCTCGCGGTCACCCGACGACGTGCTCGCCGAGGCCGAATGGCTGGCCGGTCAGGGTGCCCGCGAGCTGGTCCTGGTCAGCGAGAACTCCACCTCCTACGGCAAGGACCTCGGGGATCTGCGCGCGCTGGAGAAGCTGCTGCCGCAACTCGCGGCGGTGTCGGGCATCGTCCGGGTGCGCACGGTCTACCTGCAGCCCGCCGAGATGCGTCCGTCGCTGCTCGAGGTGCTGCTGACCACTCCGGGCCTCGCGCCCTATCTCGATCTGTCCTTCCAGCACGCGAGCCCGCCGGTGCTGCGCCGGATGCGCCGCTTCGGTGGCAGTGGGCACTTCCTCGACCTGCTCGCCCGCGCCCGCGCGCTGGCGCCCGAGCTGGGGGCGCGATCCAACGTCATCGTCGGGTTCCCGGGGGAGACCCCCGAGGATGTCGACATCCTCGCGGAGTTCCTCGAGGCCGCCGAGCTCGACGCCGTCGGCGTGTTCGGCTACTCCGACGAGGAGGGTACCGAGGCCGCCGGGCTGACAGACAAGATCCCCGATGAGCTGATCGAGCGCCGCCGGGTACGCGTCACCGACCTCGTCGAGCAGCTGACCGCCGCCCGGGCGGACGCGCGGATCGGCTCCCGGGTACAGGTCCTGGTGGAGGAGGTCGCCGGTGGTCTGGCCACCGGCTGCGCCGCCCACCAGCAGGCGGAGGTCGACGGCGGGTGCGTCGTGCGACTGTCCCCGGGCGGCGCGGCGGATGACGGGCCGGAGCGCCTCGGGGTGGGGGATCTCGTCGGGGTGGGGGATCTCGTCGAGGCCCGGGTGGTCGCCACCGAGGGTGTCGATCTGATCGCGGAGTTCATCGCGGTGCTCGATCGGGCCCGTCCCACGGCTGCGGTCGCGCGGCCGACGCCGGACCGGGCGGCGGCCCTCGTGGGCCGGGGCGTCGCGGATGGGACGTGACGGCGTCGGGCGCCGACGCCAGGGGGAGCGCGGCGAAGGGCCGTCGCCGCTCCCCGCGGAGCCCGTTTCTGCCCCGGTGGTCCCCGCGGCCCCGGTGGTCAACGTCGCCAACCTGCTGACGATCACGCGGCTGGTGTTGGTGCCGGTCTTCGTGGTCTTCCTGTTCGCCGGGCCCGACGGTCACACCTGGCGGTACGCCGCCTTCGGCGCCTATGCGGTGGCCGCGATGACCGACCAGATCGACGGCTCCATCGCCCGCCGCTGGCACCTCGTCACCGACTTCGGCATCCTGGTCGATCCGATCGCCGACAAGGCGCTGACCGGTGCCGCGTTGATCTCGCTGTCCGTGCTCGGCGAGCTGCCCTGGCCGGTCACCGCACTGATCCTCCTGCGGGAGGTCGGTGTCACCCTCCTGCGCTTGTGGGTGATCCGCTTCGGGGTGATCGCGGCGAGCCGTGGGGGCAAGGCCAAGACCCTGCTGCTGAACGTCGCGATCGGTCTCTACGTGCTTCCGCTGGCGGGCGTTGCCGCCACGAGCCGGGCCGTGATTCTCGCGGCCGGCGTGGTGGTCGCCATGGTCACCGGGATCGATTACRTCTGTCGAGCTCTCACGCTGCGGCGGCGGGCCTCGCGGGATTCCGGCGGTGTCACCCCGCCGAGGGGCGCACCATCCACCGGCCTCTCGCCCGGCACCGGCCCCTCGGTGCGCCACCGGATGGCGGGGCCGGCCGGGTCCGACCCGTCGACGGCGGCCGGACCGACCATCAGGAAGACGGAGGGGCGGACCGATGCGCGCTGAGCTGCTGGCGGTGGGGGACGAACTTCTCTACGGCGACATCGTCAACGGCAACGCGGCCTGGTTGGGTCGGCAGCTGGCCGACGTCGGAGTGACCGTCACGACGTCAACGGTCGTCGGTGACGACATCGACATGATCGCCACGGCGATCCGGGTGGCACTGGACCGGGCTGACGTCGTCATCATGACCGGAGGGCTCGGTCCCACCCAGGACGACCTGACCCGCGAGGGCATCGCCGCCGCGGCCGGCGTCGGCCTGCGCCGGGACGACTTCCTGGAGTCGATGCTGCGGCGACGGTTCCGGGACATGGGCCGCGGTGACGGTGGCCGGCGCGTGCCCCAGATGAACTACCGGCAGGCGGACCTGCCCGAGGGGGCACAACCGCTGCCGAACGGCACCGGAACAGCCCCGGGGATACGGATGGAGATCGGGACTGGCGTCGTCTACGCGATGCCCGGTGTGCCGTTCGAGATGAACGGCATGTTCACCGCCAGCGTGCTGCCCGACATCCTGCGCCGGGCCGGGCAGCCCGCGGTGGTCGTCCACCGGGTGCTGCGCACGGCGGGCATGTGGGAGTCGGCCGTCGCCGAGGCCCTCGCGGACGAGGTCGACCGGCTTGCCCGGATCGGCAATCCGCGCATCGCGTTCCTGGCCAGCGGTGGCCAGACCCGGGTGCGTATCACGGCCCGGGCCCGGGATCGGGCCGAGGCCGAGATGCTGATCGCACCGGTGGAGACCGCGGCCCGGACCGCACTGGGCGCCGGGGTGTACGGCGGTGYGGACGACTCCCTCGAAGGCGTGGTCCTGGGGCTGCTCGTCCAGCGGTCGGCGACGCTGGCCGTCGCGGAGTCCATCACCGGGGGGCTGCTCGCCGGGCGGCTGACCGACGTCCCCGGTGCGAGCGCCGCGTTCCGTGGCGGCATCGTCTCCTACGCCACGGAGGTCAAGGCGTCGGCGCTCGGTGTCGACGAGGGGCTGTTGGCCGCCGAGGGCGCGGTGTCGTCGAGGACGGCCGCCGCGATGGCGGCGGGGGTCCGGTCCCGGCTGGGCGCCACCTACGGGTTGGCCACCACGGGAGTCGCGGGCCCGCAGCCGCAGGAGGACAAACCGGTCGGAACGCTGCATATCGGCCTGGCCGGACCGGACGGCACCGTCACCCGGTCGGTACGGCTGCCCGGGGACCGGCCGCGCATCCGCACCTACGCGGTGGTGTCCGCGCTGGACCTGGTGCGTCGGATGCTCGCCGGGCTGCCGAACAGCGAGATGACCACAACCGGAGACGGCGCACCCTGATGCGCGAGACCAATCACCGGATCTGAGGTGCTTACACAGTTACAGTCCCGTCAACGAGGGCCCGATGGTCGCGGCGGTGGGTATACGGTGAACGCATCCCGCGGACGAAGGAGGAGGCTCGATGGTCCTGCTCCGACGCATGCTCGGCGAGGCGTTGCGCCGCCGCCGTCAGGATCAGCACCGCACGCTTCGGGAGGTGTCGTCGGCGGCACGGGTGTCGCTCGGCTACCTCTCGGAAGTCGAGCGTGGGCAGAAGGAGGCCAGCTCCGAGTTGCTCGCCGCCATCTGTGACGCACTGGGAGTACGGCTCGCGGACCTGCTGCGCGAGGTGAGTGAGGATCTCGAACTCGCCGAACTGGCGGTCGCCGCGCGGGTCGGCGCGCCCACCGTGGTGGTTCCCGCCCGCGCCGCGGTCGTC
Source organism: Frankia sp. CcI156 (assembly GCF_001983015.1). NCBI lineage: Bacteria > Bacillati > Actinomycetota > Actinomycetes > Frankiales > Frankiaceae > Frankia > Frankia sp. CcI156. Next base: position 3,358 of record NZ_MOMD01000022.1, on the reverse strand, counting down.
GACCGGGCGGCCTGAGTTGCGCGTCCGGCGTCTTCCGGTGTCCTGCCACGTCGGCTGTCCCGTTCACGTTCGGGGTCTGCTCCGTTCATGACGTGCGCTCCGTTCGTGATGTAGGTCCCGATGAGGTAGGTCTCGATGTGTGTCTCGTTCGCGATGTCGGGCTGTGCTGGACGTCGGGCTGTGCTGGACGTCGGGGCGTTCTGGACGTCGGGTGTTCTGGTCGCATACGGATCTMTTCACGGGGCACGCCGCAGGGAGCAGATGTCTCCGGCGTGAGAGAGGTCGAGTATGAGTGCCATCCGCAGCCCGCTGTCCGACGGGGCACGAAGTGTCACCGGTGAGGCCCTCCAGGGCACGTTGATCGACCTGATCGACCTGTCCCTGTCCGCCAAGCAGCTGCACTGGAACGTCACCGGGCGCACCTTCCGTAGTGTGCATCGCCAACTCGACGAGGTTGTCGATCTGGCGCGTCGTTACGCGGACGCCACCGCCGAACGTGCCGTCGCGATCGGGGTCAACCCGGACGGTCAGTCCTCGACGGTCGCCCGAAGCACCCACCTGCCGGGAGTGGAGGTGGGGTACATCCCGGATGAGAAGGTGATCCGGCAGACAACCGAGGTCCTCGCCGGGGTGGTCACGAGGATGCGTACCCGCATGGACGCGACCGAGAAGGCCGACCCGGTCACCCAGAACCTGATCATCGAGATCGTCCACGACCTGGAGGAGCAGCACTGGATGTTCCAGGCGATGGTGTGAGTCCCGCGCCGGTGGCGGTTTGCCCTCCCCGAAAGGGCCCTCCCCCGAAAAGGGTTGTCTGGTGGCGGGTGGCGGGTGGCGGACCCCTCCGCGACTATCCCGAGATAGTTCTCGTGGCGCAGGTTGGTGCCGATCGTCGTTCCCGGGCGGACTCCCGGGCATGGCCCGCAGGGAAAGAAGATCACGTGAATACCCCCGCGTGGCCGGAGGACGACGACGGCTGGTCGGAGTGCCGGCTGGTCCAGGTGTGCAAGAGCTGCAACGGATTGGGCGAGCTGCTGGTGGTCTTCGCCACCATGCGCGGCGGCTTTGTGCCGGCCTGCCGGACGTGTCTGGTCTGCGCGGGACGCGGCCGCACGGCGCTGCAGCCGCCCGTCTGAGTCCGCCGCGGGGTAACCGCCGCGGCTCCGGCGTGCGACGATCGATGTATGGCGAATGTCGTCCGCAAGATCTACCGCTATCTGTCGGCCTCGGCGAACCGGAAGTTCGACGAGAAGGCCGACCCGCGGGTGCAGATYGACCAGGCCATCATGGAGGCMCGGCAGCAGCACGAGGCGCTGGTCCAGCAGGCGGCGCTCGTCGTGGGTAACCAGCGTCAGCTGGAGATGCGCATGGCACGCCAGGTGGACGAGGTCGCGAACCTCACCGAGTCCGCCCGGTCCTCGTTGCTGCTGGCTGACAACGCGCGAGCGGCCGGTGACCTGGTCACCGCGGCCGGGTACGAGGAGACGGCCCAGGCATTCGCCAGCCAGCTGGTCTCGGCGGAAGCATCGCTGGAGGACCTGAAGAACCTGCACCGCCAGGCCGCCGCGTCCGCCCAGCAGGCCCGAACCGCGGTCGAGGACAACACCGTGCGGATGCAACGCCATCTCGCCGAGCGTGCCCGCCTGCTGACACAGATCGAGCACGCCGCCATGCAGGAGCAGATGACCAAGGCGATGGAGGGGATGTCCTCGCTCGCCCCGGCGGGGGACACGCCCACCCTCGGGGAGATCCGCGACAAGGTCGAGCAGCGCTACGCGGTCGCTCTTGGGCGTCACGAGCTCGCCTCCCAGGGGATGGAGGCGCGGATGATCGAGGTGCGGCGCGCGACCATGGACGCCCGGGCCTCCTCCCGCCTCGCCGAGTTGCGCGGTGACATGGCGGCCGGGGGCCAGCTTCCCGCTGGCGCGGGCGGTTCCGCCRCATCGCCCGATTCCGCGGCGTCGCCTGGTTCCGCGGCGTCGCCTGGTTCCGCGGCCAAGCCCACCGGCGGTGGGACGCCGTGAGTCGGATGGCGGACCGGCCGTGACCGGCTGGCCGGGTTGGGACGGGGCGCCGGGCGGGGCACTGCGGCCGGCGTTGCCGGACTGGGTGCGTGCCGATGTCGAACGCCGGTCGTTGCTGCGGACCGAACGGCGCGCCGGGCGTGGCGTCCGGTGGGCGCGTCGTCGGGCGGCGGTGACCGCCTTCGGATGGATCGCCGTGGCCTCGGTGACGCCGGTCGCCGCCGTCGTGGACGGTTGGGGTTGGCTGGTCGTGGGCGCTGCGGCGATCATCAGGGCGGGTCTCGCGGGCTGGGAGACGGCCGTGATCCGGCGGGAGGACCGCGGGTTCGCCCTGCCGAGCGCTCCCGCTCCGCCTCCCTGGGCGTTGCGGCACTCGGCGGCCGCCGAGCCGTTGCGCCGTGGCGAGGCGGGTCTGGCGGCGCTCGTCGCGATGGCCCGGACGCTTGCTCCCGGCGCCGCCCGCGGCCCGGTGCGGGCGGCCGTGGCCGGCGCCGCCGATCTGGTGGACGGGCTGCGGGTCACCGCCATGCGGGTCGTCGCGTGTGAAAGGGCGGCCCGAGCGGTGACGTATCCCGCTCGACGAGCCGAGATCCTGGCGACGAGGAAGGACCTGGTGGCCGAAATGTCGGCGTCGGTGGCCACTCTGGACGACCTGCTGGCAGCGGCCAGCGAGGTCGTGGGCACGGTGGTCGCGTCTTCGCCGGACCTGGCCCGACTGACCCAGCAGATCGAGGCTCTGCGTGGCTACGCTGCCGCACTGCGTGAACTTTCCGGTTGATCGCGGATGTCGACGGTGATCCCGGGTGTCGGTTGCCAGCGAAGATTTCAGTTGCGATGCGGCAGGTGCCGGGTGAGGTGGCGGTCAGCCACAGCCAGATGTGGTCAAACGGCTCGTTGGCGACGAYGGAGGYGCCGGACCACGCGGTGGTCTCGGTCCAGTGAACATCTCGTGCAGGGCGGCCGGGGCGATGTTCTGGTCGGCATCCCAGCACAGGTCCACGTTGTCAGTGATCGTGCCGGTCTGCTCGCCGGTCGACACGATACCGATCATGGGAATGAACCCGCAGAGCTGGCTGCTTTCCGCCCGGAGATGGGTGTCCTGACGGGCGAAGGCGACACTGCGGGCCTGGCCCCGCCAGTGCAGCGGGACCACGAGCGTACCGCCGGGGGCGAGTTGGTCGAACCAGGCCGGGGGCAGGTCCCACGGCCCGACTTATCCGGATTTTGATCTTGCTGCCACGGCTGGGCGCCGTGGCTGACTGGAACGCGAGGAGGTCGCCTGTGGTCACCTCGTTCAGGCTGCCACCGGTATGGATCACGATCGCGGTCAGGAC